>DAOLDO010001132.1:0-2115 GCA_035327325.1 Chloroflexaceae bacterium
GGCGCGCCGCGCAGGGCGCCGCGTCTGCGGCCCTGGGGGCGACGAGCAGGGCCATGGCGCCGCCGGGGCGCCAGCCGGCGCCGGCCGCCAGGTCGGGCGCCCAGGCCCCCCCGAGGTCGCCGGTAACGACGGCCAGGGCCGCGCCGCCGAGGGGCCCGCCGTCGCGGCCCTGGTGCCGGCGCAGCAGCTCGCCCAGGGGGCGCTCGCCCGTCGCCGCGCCGTCCACCAGCTCGGCGAGGATGCGCCAGAGCTGGCGCGGGCCGCCGCCGGGGCTCACCAGGCGCCGGCGCCCGTCGTCGCAGAGCAGGCCCACCTGGCGGCCTTCGGCCAGGGCCTGGGCCGCGAGCGAGCCGGCGAGGGTGACGGCCAGGTCGTCGAGGCTGGCCGCCCTGTAGGTGGTCGGGGCGTCGGCGGCCACGGAGCTCTGGCCGGGGCGCTCGGGCGGCGGCTCGGGCGCGAGGCCGGCCTGGGCGGGGGTGCTGTAGGCGGACGCCGCCAGGTCGAGCACGATCCAGAGGGCGCCGCTGCGCTCCTGGTCGAACTCCTTGACGTAGAGCTCGCCGAAGCGGGCGACGTAGGGCCAGTGGACGCGCGAGGGCGGGTCGCCCGGGGCGTAGGCGCGCAGGCCGGCGACGTTGGGGGTGGCGAAGAGCTGGAGCAGGTCGGCGCGGGCCAGGCCGCCGCGGGCGCCGTTGGGCGGGTCGAGGGGCGGCAGGCGCACCAGGGGCGGGTAGACGACCAGCTGGCGGGTCGTCTCGTCGCGCCACTCGTAGCGGAAGAGGCCCAGGGGGTCGCCGCAGCGGGCGGCGAGGGGGCCGAGCCTGTAGCGGCCGCGCCGCTCGCAGCGGGCGCCGGCGCGCCAGCGGAAGCGCTCGCCCGGCTCGGCGTCGAGCACGCGGCGGCCCTGGTAGCCCGGCAGGGTCGAGGCGTCCTCGATCTCGAGCCCGAGCAGCGGCAGGGGCGCCGCGTTCTCCAGCTCCCACTCCTCCTCGAGCTCGTCGCCCACCTGGGCCCAGGCCGCGCGCAGGCTGCGGCGCAGGCGCAGGCGCGGGCCGACGGCGCGCGCCCAGAGGTAGCCCCCGAGGGTCAGCAGCAGGTAGACGTAGGCGATGTAGAGCAGCCAGCGGGCCGGGAAGACGAGGGCCAGGGCCAGGGCGAGGCCGCCGGCCGCCGGCGCCCACGGGCGGGCCAGGCGCAGCCGCCCGCCGAGGGTGAGACGGCGCCCGAGGGCGCGCAGGGGAGCGAGCATCGGTTGCATAGGTGGCCTCTTGGCCGGGCCGGAAGGCGCCGCCATTGTACCACCGCGCGGCCCGCCGCGCCCCCACAGGGCGCAGTAGTGCCTGGGACAGATTGGCCATTGCCCGGCCACCGCCGCCGCCGTCATAATGGCCCTGTGCGCCCAGAGCAGAGCCAAGGAGGTGCCCATGCGCGCGCTCGTCGCCCTCGCCCTCGCCGCCGCCACGCTCGCCGCGGCCGCGCCCCCCGCCGCCATCGCCGCGCCGGCCCTCAAGTGGCAGTACGGCGGCTGCCAGGCCCCGCCCCACTACTGCGAGACCGGCTGGTACGCCTCGCCCGCCGTGGCCGACCTCGACGGCGACGGCCGCGCCGAGGTGCTCTGGGGCGGCTACGACCTCCTCGCCCTCAACGGCGAGGACGGCAGCACGCAGTGGCGTGCCGAGAACGGCTCGCGTATCTGGCCCGCCGTCGCCGTGGCCGACCTCGACGCCGACGGCGACCTCGAGGTGGTCGTCGGCCGCGGCGGCGACCAGGTGACCGCCTACACCCACACCGGCGCCGTCGCCTGGTCGCGCAACCCCTTCGGCGGCGGCGAGGTGCGCTCGCTCGCCCTCGCGGACCTTGAGGGCGACGGCCGGCTCGAGGTGATCGTCGGCAGGGCCAGCGGCGGCGCCACCCGCCAGGTCCACGTCTTCGACGCCGCCGGCGCGCCCAGGCCCGGCTGGCCCGCCCGCCGCGACGGCGAGCCCGGCTACGGCTGGGGCATGTACAACGAGAACCTGGCCGTCGCCGACCTCGATCGCGACGGGGCGATGGAGATCTACGCCCCGACCGATACCCACTACATCACCGCCCTGCGCCCCGACGGGGGCCAGCTCC
>DAOLDO010001133.1:0-2111 GCA_035327325.1 Chloroflexaceae bacterium
TACGACCCGGAACACGATGCACTCGAAGGAGTGCTCCAGGCGGACATCAGCCAGGCGATGGGGCGCCTGCTAACCGAGCGCGAGCACCAGTTCGTCCGAGCGCACTTCGGCTTCGATAGCGGGCAGAAGGTGACGCTCGATGTGATCGGCCAGCAGGCCGGGCTCACCCGCGAGCGCGTGCGGCAGGTGATCGTCGGCGCACTGGAGAAGCTGCGCGAAGATCCGGTCGTGCAAGCGTATGGCGCGCTCCTGCGTGATACGTGATCGAGATGCCCTTGCCAATCTATCCGCTATCGGTTATACTCTTCGTTCAGCGAACATGTGAGCGAGGAGCAAGCCGATGGCGTACACCACGGCCGAACAACGCGAGTTTGAGATCGACGCGGTGCTGGCGGGCTCGCTGCCGCACGAGGGCGTCGCTCCAGTGCTCGTTCACGCCGACGATCACGAGCTGACCATCCTCCGCGCCGACCACACCGCACGCTGGCGGGTGCTCACCGGACCACAGACCTCCTGCGTGGTGGCCGTGCTCGAGCTTGGCCCCTTTCACCTGGCGTGGGAGGTGTCCGAGGAGGAGGAGGCGACCGTACGCTGGAAGCTGCGCGGCGGGGCGGCGCTCGCCATCACGATCACCAGCGACACCCAGGGCTCGCTGCAGCTGACCGCACCCCCACTCCCCGAGGAGCTTCGGCCCCATCTCTCGACGCCCTACCTCCCGGTCAGCGCCGCCTAGCTCGCTCCGCTCCCTCTGACGCCGCGCTTGAGGCTCGCCTCAGGCGCGGTGTTGCGTTTGCAGCGCCACTACTGGGGGAAGCGCGAGAGGTCGTTCTTGAGCGCCAGCGTGGCTCGGTGGGCAGCGAGCAGATCGGCGTCCACGCCCAGCCCGGCGATGATCTGCTCCACGAGGCCGCGGTGGGTCGACGGGTCGCCGGCGGCGAGCTGGCGGTCGAGCAGCTGGAGCGCCACGACCAGCTTCTGCCCCTGCGCCAGCAGCGCGGCCGCATCGGCGAGAAACTGGTCGAGCGGCACCTCGCCCAGGTAGCGCTCCACCCGGCCGAGCAGGTCGGCGTCGTAGCCGATGCCGGCGGGCAGGAACGGGGCGAGCCGGCCCTCTATATAGGCGCTCGTCGCGCCCGCGAGGTGGCCGAGTGCGACGACAAGGGCTGTCGCCGGCGTCAGCGCACCCGGCGGATAGTTCGCATCAAGCTCCGACCACGAGCCCATACGGATCTTCTCCGATCACATCACCAAGCGGCATCTCCGTCGTCACACGGGGCACAACCACGCTGCACGTGCCTGATGAATCCACTGCCTGTCAAGCTGGTGCGCCGAACCGCTGCCGGCAGTTGCCGCACTCAATCAGCGAGCGCGCCTTGCTCAATGGAATGACGGGCAGCCAGAACACGTGAAGCCAGGTCCGGGCGCTGCGTGGGCGGAACTGGGCGTACTGGCCGCAGTTCGGGCACTGCTGGTAGCCACCCACTCCAGGTCGGTCCGCATCGCGCACCACCTCGCGCGTGCCGAAGAAGATGATGAAGAACATCAAACCGTACTCCTGATCCCACAGGCCAACCAGCTTTCCCTCAGGATACCTCCGCAAGGAGCTATCACGCCGGCGCGGCGTGATGCGGCCACGGCAGTTTTCCTTCAGCCACGAGGAGCTCTGCTGTGTCGCAATCTGCTGCTGCGCGTCACTTCCACCTCGCCGCCGGCGCTCTCGCCTTTACCGGTGCTGACCGCTTCGGGAAGAACCTCGCAGCCCTTCAGCTTGTCCACCAACTGGAGGCCGAGGGCCGCTCCGCGACCGACGAGGAGCGGCTCATTCTCGCGCACTACAGCGCGTTCGGCGAGTCGGCGCTGCTCAACCGGCTGTTCCGCTACGACCACGTCGCAGGGCGCTATGTGCTCCACGACAGCTACGCCGCCTTCCTTTCCTCCGATGACGCCCGCCACCTCCGTGTCGCCGCGCTGACCGCCTTCTACACGCCGCTCGATATCGTCGCCGCGATCTGGCAGGCCGTCGAACAACTCGGCCTCGGCAGCCTGGAGCGCCCGCGCATCGTCGAGCCGGCCGCCGGCGTCGGCCACTTCATCTCGGCCATGCCACCCGA
>DAOLDO010001134.1:0-2109 GCA_035327325.1 Chloroflexaceae bacterium
CCTCGCGCGGCGCCTGGCGCTCTTCGTGGTAGAGGCCCCGCGGCGCACCAGCGCCGTCCGCCTACGCCAGCGCGGGCGCGGTGCGCCGCTGGCCGTAGCGCTCGAGGGTCGCCACGGCGTTCCCCACGCCGTCCTCGGCCCTGATCGCCGCGCCGATTGCGGCGGCGCGCCGCCCGATCGCCGGGTCGCCCACGGCCGCCGCGATCGCGGCGGCCATGCGCGCCGTGGTGAACCGGTGCTGCGGGATGGGCGCCGGTCCCAGGCCGCGCTCGGCCACGACCCGCCCCCAGAACGGCTGATCGCCGAGCAGCGGGCAGATCACCGTGGGCCTGCCGGCGCGCAGCCCGGCCGCCGTGGTCCCGGCCCCCCCGTGGTGCACCACCGCGGCCATACGCGGGAACAGCCAGTCGTGCGGCGCCTCGTCCAGCACGAACACGCCCTCGGGCGGCGCCTCCGCCGCCAGGCCGCCCCAGCCCCGCGCCAGCACGCCGCGCTGCCCCGCCCGCGCCAGGGCCTCGAGCACCACCCGCGTGCGCCGCTCGGCGCCACTGGCGCCCATGCTGCCGAAGCCGACGTAGACCGGCGGCGGGCCGGCGGCCAGGAACGCCTCCAGCGCCGCAGGGGGCCGCCAGGCCCCGTCCCGCTCGAGGAACCAGTATCCGGTCACATGCACGTGGGGCGGGAATTCCTCGGGGACCGGCAGCAGGTGCGGACTGTAGGGGTAGAGCACGGGGACGGGCGCGCCGGCCCGCGTGACGAGCAGGTCGGCGAAGCGGCGCAGCGGCGGCAGGCCGAGCGCGCGGGCGCGGAAGCGGTTGGTCATGCCGCTGTACATCCCGTTGCTGAGGCCGAGCAGCCGGAAGCTGGCCCGGTTGGCCCACCCGCCGAGCCGCAGCCCGCCGAAGAACGGGTTGGGGAAGGCGCGCGTCGGCGTGTAGAAGGGGAGCGGGATCGCCATGGCCAGGGGCAGTCCCAGCTTCTCGGCGATGTGGTAGCTGCCCAGCATCTTCGGGTGGTACACCAGCATGTCGGGCCCGAAGGCCCGCGCCGCCTGCCACTCCTCCTCCAGCATCGCCCGCATGGCCGGGAGCATCTGTCGCAGCGCCGCGCGGGCGCCGGCGCCCCCGCCCAGGAGCGCGCGGGTCAGCTCGAGCATGGTGTCGCTGATCCAGGCGTGCTCGAGCCCCAGGGCCTCGATCGCCGGGCGGTAGCTGGCCGAGGTGCAGACGGCGACCGTGTGCCCGGCGGCGCGCAGGCCCCGGCCGAGGGCCAGGAACGGCTGCACGTCGCCGTGGGTCCCGAAGGTGCTGATCATGATCTTCATCGCCGTCCATCCTCACTTGTGGGCTTGTGGGGCCACGCGTGGCGGGGCGGTCAGCGCGCCGTGAGCATGCGGGCCTCGATCTGACGCTCGAAGGCCGACCGGGCCTCGCCGAGAAAGGCTATGAGGGCCGGGGCGACCCGGGCGCGGAGGGCCGGGGCGTCCGGCGGGCGATCCGGCTCGAAGGTGCGGCGGACCGTGTGCGCGAGCGCGGCGACCTGGGCCTCCAGGGCGACATGATCTTCGTCGTTGAGCAGGGGGTCTACCAGGGTGAAGCCGGCCCAGATCGCGCTGAAGGCGTAGGCCTGCGCCTCGAGTGCGAGGTCGCTGCGCACGAGCCCGAGCTCGCGCAGGATGGCGATCAGGCCGGCGGCCCTCGCCACAGGCTGCGCTCGCAGCACGGCGCTACGCTGGGCCAGCTTGCCTAGCAGCCCCGCGTCGCGACTGAACAAGGCCCGGGCGAGCGGTCGCCCCTTCACTGCGCGCAGCAGGTGCCCCAGAAGGCGGTGCAGCAGGGCGTTGGAGGGGTCGGCCTCGAGCCGGCGGGCCAGCTCGCCCCAGAGGGCCGCCAGCTCGCGCAGCAGCACCGTCTCGAACAGGGCCTCCTTGCTCTTCCAGTGCAGGTAGATCGTGCCCGTGCCGATGCCGGCCTCCCGCGCGACATCCTCCATCGTCAGGCGCCCATACCCGTGGCGTAGCAGCAGCCGCTCGGCCGCCGCCAGGATCTGCTCGCCTCGCGTCTGCCACGCCGCGCCCGGTCGCGCTGGGCTCGTCATGGTTAGGCGCTC
>DAOLDO010001135.1:0-2107 GCA_035327325.1 Chloroflexaceae bacterium
CGCAGCATCGCCCCAGCCACCGTCGCAGCACCGCCCCCGCCACCGTCGCAGCATCGCTCCAGCCACCGTCGCAGCAGCACCACAGCAGGCCCGGTTGCACCGGGGAGTCAGCAGCACTACACGACCCAAAAACCAGTACGTTGCTACGCAAGTGCTCCGACCATCAGGATGAACAGTGGACAGGGCCCCGGCATTGCCGGGGCTCTGTTATTGTGCCCGGCGCCCAGCCTGGAGAGAAGCATGAGGACGATCCTGGCCTCGACCCATCACGACCCCGAGGGGCGTCTGCTCGCGCAGGCGGCGCGGGTGCTGCCGGCCCTGGCGAGCCTGTTCGACGGCATGGCGGTGTTCGTCACCGCGCAGACGGCGCGGGCGACCGAGGCGACCCTGGCCCACGGCGGGGCCCGGTGCGTCTGGGCCGACCCGGGGCTGCCCGTGGGCCACGGGCATCTGGGCCTGTGGCGCCGGGCGGCCCTGGGCGCCGCCCTCCATGCGTGGCCCGTCGGCGAGCTGTACCTGTTCTGCGACCTGGACCGGGCCCTGCACTGGGCCGAGTTCCACGGCGACGAGCTGCGCGAGCGGCTGGAGCTCGCTCGGATCTATGACTGCACCGTCTTCGGGCGGACGCCGCGGGCCTTCGCCAGCCACCCGCGGGCGCAGCGCGACACGGAGGCGATCGCGAACCACGCCTTCGCCCTGGTAAGCGGGCTGCCGTGGGACGTGATGACGGCGTGCCGGGGGCTCTCGCGGCGGGCGGCCGAGCTGATCGTGGGGGGCTGCGACGACGACACGGTGGGTAGCGACTGCAGCTGGCCGCTGCTGTGCCGGCGGGCCGGGCTGCGCCTGGGCTACGACGAGACGGAGGGGATGGAGTTCGAGACCCTGGACCGCTACGGCGACGAGCTGGCGGCCCTCGGGGGGGCGCAGGCGTGGCTCGACCGCTTCGACGCGGACCCGCGGCAGTGGCTGGACCGGCTCGAGCTGGCCAGGGCCGAGGCAGCCTCGGCGGTGAGGTACGGGCTGGAGGGGGGCGCGCCGGTCGAGGCGTGACAAGTTCGTCATCGAATCGTCTGCATGGGGCGGAGGGAAGTGTGGTAGAGTCTGGCACCAACGAACCCCAGCAGAGAGTGAGGAGCGAGCGATGGCGGAGATCAGGGGCATCATCAGCGCGATGCTGACGCCGTTCACCAGCGACGTGGGCCCGGTGGACTACGAGTGGCTGCCGGGCTACCTGCGCTTCCTCGAGGATGGCGGCATCCACGGGGTGCTGGCGCTGGGCACCACCGGCGAGGGCCCTTCGATGAGCACGGCCGAGCGCGAGCGCGTGATTGACATTGTGCTGGCGAGCAAGGGCGGCCTGGCGGTGATCGCGGGCACGGGCTGCGCGGCGCTGACCGAGACGATCGCCCTGAGCAACTACGCCCTCGACCGGGGCGCCGACGCGGTGCTGGTGATGCCGCCGTTCTACATCAAGAGCCCGAGCGAGACCGGCATCATCAGCTACTACAGGGCCCTCTGCGACGCCCTGCCCGCCGACGCGAAGGTGCTGCTCTACAACATCCCGCAGGTGACGGGGGTGCCGATCACGCCGGCGATCATTGACGGGCTGCTCGAGAGCCACGGCGCCCAGATCTTCGGCCTGAAGGACAGCAGCGGCAGCTGGGACAACTCGAAGATGCTGATTGACCGCTACCCGGGTCTGAAGGTCTTCACCGGCAGCGATAAGCTGATCGCGAGGGCCCTGGCGGGCGGCGCGGCCGGCGCGCTGACGGCCTTGTCGAGCGCCTTCCCGCGAGTGGCGCGGGCGGTCTACGACGCGCACCACGAGGGCGGCGACGTCGCGGCGGCGCAGGCCCGCCTGACGGCGCTGCGCGACCTGGTTGACCCGGTCAACACGCCGCCGGCCCTGAAGGCGGCCCTTGCCTGGACGAGCGACCTGCCCGAGACGCAGGTGCGCCTGCCCCTGACCCCGCTCTCGAACGACGAGGCGGCGCGGCTGCGCGAGGGCTACGAGCGGCTGGTGGGGTAGGCGGGGAAACCAGGTTTCCCCGCGCCCCTGCCGGCGGGCGTTTGCCGCGGGGCGCAGCGCGCCGGGCCCCTGCCGGCG
>DAOLDO010001136.1:0-2104 GCA_035327325.1 Chloroflexaceae bacterium
CGGGCTTGGTGTAGCCCTTGGCCGGCGAGAGGGCCGTGCCCACCAGCACCGCCCGCCGCACCGGTGGGAGGCGGGTGATATTGGTATCCCGCAGCACGATGTCCATGCCCGCCAGCTCGGCCGGGGGAATGTCGCCACAGAGGTGGTAGAGGGCCAGCATCGAGTGGGTCTTGCCGCCGCCGAAGTTGGTCTGCAGCTCTACCACCGGGTCGCCGTCGTGGGAGGTGAGGCGGCGCAGGGCGCCGGCGAGCAGCAGGCGCAGGCCCTCGGTCAGATAGGTGCGCTGGAAGAACTGCCGCGGGTCGCGGTACTCCAGGCTGCCCTCGCCGCGGTGGACCTGGCCGAGGTCGGCAGCGAACTCGGCCTGCTGGTAGCGCCCACCGGCAACATCGGGGTGCGGGGTGACGATGTCGCGCCAGGCCTTGAGGCCGACGGCGGGGGCGGCGTTCAGGGGCGCGGTTGTCACCTTCTTCTGCTCGCGCTTGACCTGCTCCTCGAAGCGGATTCTCAGCACCTCTTGCTTCTGCCGGTCGATCTCATTGGCCTGATCTGGCGCACCCACCGACAGCAGGAGGCGCTGGATGCTGTCGAATGCACGGTAGGTGTCGTCCTGGGTGAAGGCATGCTGGTGCGCCCAGCGATTGCGGATGTCGCGGCACTCGTGGAGTAGGGTGCGGTCATTACCGCCGAGCTGCTTGCGAAAAATCTGGTCCCACTGGCCGATCATGATGCCGATCATCGCCGTGGTGTCCCAGTTGGAAGCCCTGCCACCCTGCCGGTCGCTCAGGTTACCACGCACGGTCTCCTCCCAGTTGTCGCCGTAGGCGCTCTGAAGCTCCCGGGCGAAGAAGGGCTTGAGACCGGCGTTTAACAGCTCCAGGGCCTTGCCGACGCGCTCGTGGTTGGAGATGGCCATGTCGTACCTCGATGCGGGTCGCTACCAGTCTCGGTAGCGCTCCCTGTCGTATGTGACGTCGTTATCCTGGGCAAACCAACAGGATACTCCTGGTAGCCCGTACTACTTCACTACTTCAGACTCAAGCCTTGCTGCTGCGCCAACCCACCATCTTCGGTGCGTCGGACAACCAGCTTTGTGATCTCTGGCCAGGCGATAATGAGGGAGTTATAGGCCAGCGCCTCCTGCGCCCATTTCTTGCGCTCGCAAGTTGCATAGAGGCGGTAGGCCAGATCGCGGGCCTGATCGGCGACAGCGCCGGGAAGCCCGGTAAGGATCGCTGCGACGCCACGCTCACCTTCTTTATCAAGAGCACGGACGAGGTGTTGTGTCGCCTCCCATGCCGTCACGCGGGCATCTGCTGCCGGGTTCCAATTCGCAGGCAGCTCATCGCGGTTCACAAGGCGCACCTTTCCACCTCGGGCAACCACCACACCGGCCTCGACCATGCCCGCAACCGACGTGTTCTTCGCCTTGCTGAGCGTCTCAGCCACACCGTACACCCCCTCGGCGAACTGATGCTGCTCAAACCAGGCGATCGCCCAGCGGGTGTCAACGTCATACGCGCCCTCCTGTTCGGCCAGTGCCTCGTCGAGAGCCTGGTTGATCAGCTGGAGCGCGGTGCGGACACTCATTGCCGTGCCATCTGCTTCTATGACCGCGTTGTAGCGTGAGTAGATCGCTACGCAGGGGCCGATAGCCGCCTGGGCCAGATCTACTGGGGCGATATTGCCTTGCTGGAGGGCGCGCAGCGCACCGGGCAACTCGCGCCGCAGCGCTCTAATGAACTCCAGGCGCGTGGTGCTGCGTGCATCCTCTGGCCGCGGGCGGCACACCAGGACGATCGAAGACGCAAGCGCATTGCTGCCGGTCTCACGGAGACGCCCTGCCCGCTCAGTGCGCACCGGCCAGGTGCCGGTAATCGTCAGCCGGGAGCCGATTACGCTCTCCAACATCGTCTCCCAGCCGGTCGAAGTGGCCGCATCAGCCGTTTGCTCGGCTTGCTTGTACGCGTAGTAGATGGTCAGCGGGTAGTCGGGATGCTGGCTCGCGTGAATGCGCGTAAACACCTGGCGCATGCCCGCCTCGAAGTAGCGACGCGCCTGCTCAGATCCGCCCTGCCGCAACGGGTCGGCGACAAGCTCGGTG
>DAOLDO010001137.1:0-2094 GCA_035327325.1 Chloroflexaceae bacterium
GCGGGAGGGGTCGGCAGGGGAACCAGGTTCCCCCGCACCCCCTGTGCGCAGCGACGGACCGCTCCGCGACACGGCCCGTCGGCGCGTAGTAGCCGCGGTGTTCCCCCGCACCCCCTGTGCGCAGCGACGGACCGCAGCCTGGCTGCGGTCCGCTTTTTATTTTGCGCACACCTCGGCGACGAAGATCTCGAGGGCCGTCTCGGCCTGGATGCGCCCGGTCTTGGTGCCCACGTCGAGCTCGAGCAGCCGATCGTGGAGGCGCCGCAGCTCGCCCGGGGCGAAGGCGCGGGCCTGGTCCACGGCCTTGCGCACCACAAAGGGCTTCTGGCCCAGCTCGGCGGCGATCGCGTCGGGGCGCATGCGGCGGGCCGCCAGCTCCTGCACACCGATCAGGATGCGAACCTGCCGGGCGAGCATGAAGAGCACGTAGGTCGCGGCCTGCCCGTCCTCCAGCAGAGCCCTGGCGCCGTGCAGGGCCGGCCCGAGCCGGCGGGCGCTCAGCTCGTCTATGAAGGCGAACAGGTTCTGCTCCTGCGCGTCCTGCACCAGCAGGTCAACGGCGGCCCGGTCGATCGCGCCGCCCTTGCCGGCGTGGGTGGCCAGCTTCTCGAGTTCGGTCAGCAGGGCGCGGCTGTCGCTGCCCACCAGCTCGGCCAGGCGGCGGGCGGCGGCAGGGTCGAGGCGGGCGCCCAGGTGGCGGGCCCGCTCGGCCAGCCAGCGCAGCAGCTCGGCGCCCTCCAGGGGGAGGAACTCGCGCACCTGGCCGAGCTTCTTCAGCTGGGTGTAGAGCACGCTGCGCCGGTCAACGTCGTCGCGCTCGACGAAGGCCAGGTCGCAGCCGGGCGGCACGCGCTCGAGGTAGGCCCGCAGCTCCTCGCGCTCCTTGCCGGCCTTGCTGTGCTTGAGGGCGTCGGACACGATCACGAGGCGGCGCTCGGCGAGGAAGGGCGCGGCCTCGCAGGCGGCGGCGAGGGCCTCGAGCTTCAGGCGGCGCCCGTCGAGCCTGGCGATGTTCAGGTCGGCCACGTCTGCCGGCACCGTGGCCGCCAGGGCGGCCAGGGCCTCGCTGCGGGCGACCTCGTCGGGGCCGTGGAGCAGGTAGAGCATATTGAGGGGGGCAGGGGGCGGCGGCAAAGGCGCCCCGGGCTGCCGTAGATGGGCCAGTTTCGAACCTGCACGAAGCAGGTGGGTGCCCGCCTGTGAGCATCTGCGGCCCGCCGCATAGCTCAGCTCGTTAGAACAAGGCTCCCATCGAAACCGTGTTGGCTCAAAACACGTGCCCACCCACGCACAGCCGGGGCCTGTTGATCCTATCACGCCCGCCTGCGATGCGCAAGTGGCCAGGGGGCCGCCCGCCTACGCCTGGGCCTCGAGGCGGAGCACGATGCCGACAAGCAGGCGGGCAGCGCGCTCGACCAGGCGCGCGTCGGGCGAGGCCGCGGCGGCGGCGGGCGCAGGGCGGGCCACGATGGACAGGGCCCTGTAGCCGTGGCGGCGCAGGGGGGCGGCGAGGCGGCCGGACGTGGCCAGGGCGCGCGGCTCCGCGTCAATCTGGGGGTCGGCGGCGTCGGCGTCGGCGGCCAGGGCGAGCAGCAACTCGTCGGCGGCGCCGCCCGGGCCCTCCCTTGTTGCGTAGGCCAGCTGGCCGCCGGCCAGGCCCTCGATGGCCAGGAACAGGGTGCGCTCGCGGTCGAAGGGGTAGCGGGGGAGCAAGGTGGTCACGCCGCGGGGGTCGCTGCCGGCGGCGCCCACGGCCACGGCCCACAGCTCGACCCGCTCGAGCTGCTCCACGCGCTGGGCGGCGGCGACCATGGCGGCCAGGGCGGCGACGCCGCCGTCTGCGGGGGCGGGTGCGGCGGGCAGCAGGGCCGCGACGGCGACGAGCAGGCAGAGAGCGGCGCCAGGCATGGCGGCGAGCCACCAGGGGCCGGGCAGCAGCAGGGCCGTCGCGGCGCTCGCCGTCACCAGCAGAGCCGCCCCGAGGCGCGCCGCAGCAGCGCCGGGGCGGGGGAGGGGGGGGGGGGCGCCGCCGCCAGGCAGCCCCGGGGGGCGGAGGGGCGGGAGGCCCCCCCGGGGCCCGGGGCGCGGCGGAGG
>DAOLDO010001138.1:0-2093 GCA_035327325.1 Chloroflexaceae bacterium
TGGAGGCGGGCCGCTACAGCCTGCTGCTCCAGCTCGACACGCGCCAGATCGTGGTCGAAGCCCTGGAGCTGGGGCCGTGAGCCGCCGGGGCGCCCTCACGGCCCCATAGGCACGCCGCCCGCGGGCCGCGGCGCCGTCCGGTCGGCGCGGCGGCTCCCGTAGTGGCGCGCGAACACCACGCTGAACTCCGCGCCGAAGAAGAGGATCTGCGACGAGCTGTAGACCCAGGCGACCAGGGCCAGCACGGCGCCGATCGCCCCGTAGCTCGCGTAGTTGCTCCAGCCGATGAACAGCGCGATCACGCTCTGCAGCGCGCTCCAGGCCAGGGCCGTCAGCGCCGCGCCAAGCCACACATCCCCCCAGGCTACGTAGGTCTGCGGCAGGTACTTCAGCAGCGCCGCGAAGATCAGCGTGAGCACGACGAGGTTGAGCGCCAGGTGGGCGACCGTCCAGGCCGCGCCGCCCCCCGTCCGCGCCGTGATCCAGCCGCCCAGCATGGTCAGCAGCGCGCTCACCACCATCGAGACCAGCAGCAGAAATGCGCTCGCGAGCACCAGCGCGAAGGAGAAGAAGGTCGTCCGGGCCCAGCCCCGCAGACCGCCCCCGCCGGTCGCCGCGACGCCCCAGATCAGGTTGAAGGCGCTCACTAGCTCGTTGAAGACCCACGAGGCGCCCAGGAGCAGCAGCGCCCCGCCCACGATCCCCGGCGGCCGCCCGGCGTCCCGCACGGCCGCCAGGGCGGCCACGAACTCGTCGCGGAAGCCGCCCGTCACCCGGGCCAGGGCGTCGAGCAGCAGGTCGCGGGCCGCCGTGCTGTCGCGCAGTACCAGCTGGGCGATCGTCAGGATGACCAGGATCAGGGGGAAGACCGAGAACAGCGTGCAGTACGAGACCGACGCGCCGAGGCGCAGGCAGTTGTCGGCCAGCCACTTCTGCGCCGTCTCGCGGACGAGCTTCACCCAGTTGAGCTGCCACAGCGCCACGGTCGCCCCTCGCGTCGCCACCGCGCCTCCGCCGCCGCCCTAGCAAGAGCCAGACCACAGCGGCGGCCCCATCAGGGCGCGGCGTCGGGCCGGATCACCACCAGCCGGTCGCGGGCCGACTCGGCCCCCCAGACCTCGCCGGGGCGCCCGAGGATCTGGCGCACCTGCGCGTCGGGCGAGGGCAGCGGGTAGACCGTGAACTCCTCGCTGGCGGGGCTGAAGCGCACCATGGCGTTCGCGCCGAAGTCGCTCACCCAGACCTCGTCCCGCTCGTCCACGTAGACAGCGTAGGCCCGCGGCCCGTCGCCCGGCAGGCGCCAGGCCCGCCAGCTGCCGTCGGCCGGGTCGTAGCGGCTGAGCTGGCCCGCGTTCCACTCGCTCACCCAGATCCGCCCGCCGCTGTCCGCCCAGACCCGCCGCGCCCCCTGCCCCGGCGTTGGCGGGTCAATTGGCGTGGCCTCCCCGGTCTCCGGGTCAATCCGTGCGATGTGGTTGCCCGCCAGCGAGGCGTAGAAGACCGCGCCGTCGGGCGTGACCGTGATGCCGTAGGGGCCGCGGCCCCGCGGCGCGGGGTAGGTCGCCAGCTCGCCCGTCGCCGGGTCCAGGCGGCCGTAGACGCCCCGCTGCCCGGTGAACCAGAGCACCCCGGCCCGGTCGAAGGCGGCCGTGTTCAGGTTGGCGCCCGCCGCCTCGGCGGGCAGGGGGAAGACCGCCACCTCGTCGCTCGCGGGGTCAACGCGCACGATCGCGTTCAGGCCGCCGTCCGTGATCCATGGCGCCCCGTCCGGGCCGACGATCACGCCGTGGGGCGCCGAGCCCGCCCCGAGCGGGATGTGGCGCGTCGCGCCGCTGTCCGGGTCGAGCCAGCCCAGCTCGCCGCTGGCCTGGGCGGTGTACCAGACCCCGCCGTCGGCCGCCGGCGCCACGTCGTGCGGGCGCGAGCCCGCGGGCACCGGGTACTCCTCGATCTGCGGGCGGGCCGGGGTGGGCTCCGCCGTCGCGGTGGGCTCCGCCGTCGGCGCGGCGGTGGCCGAGGCGGCCGGCGGCGCCGTGGGGCTGGCGGGGAGAGCCGTGGGGGTGGGGGGGGGGGGCGTGCGGGTCGCGGGGGGG
>DAOLDO010001139.1:0-2093 GCA_035327325.1 Chloroflexaceae bacterium
TCCCCGGCATGCTGTTCGGGGGGCCCCCCCGCGCTTCCCCCCTGCGCGGCGGGGGGCGGCGCAGCGGCCGGCCCGGGGGGGCGCCGCGCCAACCCCGCCTCAGCGCCCTCATGGGCGGCGTCGAGGAGGCCGTGGTCGTGGGCGCGGGCCGCTGGGACGGGCGGGTGCCCGCGCCGGCCTACGCCCTGGTGGGCGCGGCGCTGCTCGGCCTCGTGGGCATGGCCTGGTGGCAGGGCCGCCAGGCGCCAGCCGCGCCCGCGGCCGCCGGCGCGCCCGCCCTCGCGCGCCCCGCTGGCTGGTCCGCCGAGCGGGGCGACCCCTACGGCACCCTCGACGCCGATGTCGTGCCGACCGCCCCCGCCCTCAGCTGGGCCTTCGACGACCCCGAGGGGCTGAGCGGCGGCCCCGCCGTGGCCCCCGACGGCACAGTCTACGTGGCCGGGCTCAGCGAGACCCTCTACGCCGTCGGCCCCGACGGGCAGCTGCGCTGGAGCGCCCCCCTCGACCACGAGCCGATCGGCGCGCCCGCGGTCGGCCCCGACGGCACGGTCTACGTGGCCGACCGCGGCGCCGGCCTGAACGCCTTCAGCGCCGCCGGCGAGGCTCGCTGGCGCTTCCAGAGCACCTACCGCAGCGAGGCTACCTCGGGCCCGATCGTCGGCCCCGACGGCATGGTCTACTACGCCGTGCTCGACGCGGTGCAGGCCGTGGCCCCCGACGGCGAGGGCCGCTGGCTCGGCCGCGACCCCCGCCTGCCCTACCTCGAGATGCTGCCGCGCCTGAGCCCCGACGGCCAGCTGGTCTTCCTCAAGAGCAGCGCCTTCAGCACCGCCGACGGCAGCCGCCTGCCCCTTGGCGTCGTGCCCGAGGAGCCGGTCTTCGCCGACCCGACGGTGGTGGTCGGCGCCGACGGGCGCACCTACTACCGCAGCGAGCACCGCCTGGTGCCCTGGCGCCGCGTCGAGCAGGGCTTCGCAGTGCAGCCGGCCATCGGCTGGCCGGCCGGCAACGTCTTCTTCATGCCCTCCGATACCGGGGTCACCGCCGGCGGCACCGCCTGGCTGATCTACTCGACCGACTTCTTCGACACCCGCCTGGTCTGGATCGCCCCCGAGGGCGGCCAGCTCGGCGAGGCATTCTTCCCCTGGCGCAGCAGCCGCATGATCGGGGCCGGCGACGACGGCACGCTCCAGCTCTGCGGGCGCGCCCGCGATCGCACCCTGCGCTGCGGGGCCTACGCCCCCTCCCAGGGCGAGGACCCGCTCTGGGAGGTGCAGGTCGGCGGCCCCGGGGCCCTCGCCACCGGCGGCGCCATCGTCGAGGGCCGCATGTACATCACCACCAGCGAGGGCCGGCTCTACGCGCTGGAGTGAGGCTCGCTCCGCTCGCCCGGGTGACGCTCGACTCCGCCTCGCGGGGGTGAGGCTCGCTCCGCTCGCCCTGCCCGGAATCACCCCGGCGCGCGAGCGCTAGCGAGCACGCGTCACCCCAGCGAGGGCGCTTGCGCCCGAGCGTCACCCCGCGGCGAGCGCCAGCGAGCCGTCACTCGAGGATCGCCACCGCCCGCACCGGCGACCCGGTGCCCCCACGGATGCGCAGCGGGAAGCCGAAGAAGGTGAAGCGCCTGCCCACGAGCCGGTCGAGGTTGCAGAGGTTCTCGTAGTGGGTGATGCCATGCTCGCGGCACATCATGTGCACCGGGTAGGTGCGGCTGATCGGGTTGTCGGGGCTCGGCGAGTCGACCCCGAAGACCTTCACCCCCCGGTCCAGAAGCCAGCGGCTGCCGCCCTCGTCGAGCCCCGGGTACTGGCTGGTGTACTCGGGCTTGCCGTAGTGCCGGTCGTAGGTGCCCGTGTAGAGCAGCAGCACGTCGCCCGGGCGCAGGTCGGCCCCCGCCGCCGCGGCCTCCAGGTCCTCGGCGCCGATGTAGCTGTGGGCCGGCTTGTGCGAGACGTCGAGGCAGGTGCCGGGGCCGAAGAAGGTCTCCAGCGGCATGCGGTCGCTCGTCGGCGCCTCGGGGCGCGGGTCGAGGGGGCTCAGGGCGTCCACGTGGGTCGGGCCGTGGTCGCAGAGCATCAGCCCGAACGACTGGA
>DAOLDO010001140.1:0-2087 GCA_035327325.1 Chloroflexaceae bacterium
TGCGCCCTGCGTGGCGTCCGCTGGCTCCAGCTCATCGCCACCAACCGCCTGGTGCAGAAGGTGAGCGGGCAGCAGAGTCAGGAGGTGACTGTTGTAGACAACGCCACCCTCGTTCCCGAGCAGCCCCCGGCGCCACAGCAACTTCGCCTCTTCAGCGAGCCGTAGCAGCCCAGGCCTGCCCCTCGGCCGCGCAGTGCCTACCAGCCGCTGAGACGGCTGGTTAGGTGTGCCCAGGTTTCGATACCAACCGGAAGGGCACGCAGATGGCACCGTTCACGAGCGAGAACGCCGCGGAGCACGGCCGGCGGGGCGGGCAGCAGTCGCACCGGCGTCTGGAGGAGCAGTACGCCGACCTGGTGCTTTCCAACCCCTCAGCGGCCGGGCGCGTGGCCGAGCTCATCCGCCAGGGCTATCGGCTCGTGCTGGCGCTGCGGGTGGTCAAGGTGGTTGACCGTATGAACGAGGGAGATACGGTATTGGTTGTCAAGCCCCAATTGCTGAGCCGTGCGGGCCTGTGCCAGTGTCGCTGCCCGGTCAAGACCAGGGCAAGCGCCTGCTGGGCCAGCAGCAGCGGCGCTTGACACACCGTTTCTGGGCCCGCAGGCGGTCTTGACTCGGGCAGCGGGGCCGCAGGCGTCCCGCCCCGCTCAGGCAGCTGCCTCCGCTGGCTGCGCTATGACCGGCGCCCGATAGGGCTGCTTGGTCTTGACCAATGCCCAAGCCAAATGCAGCAGCTTGCGGGCGGCAGCACAGCGGGCCACCTTCATCGGCTTGCCGGCAGCGCGCAAACGCTGATAGAACACCTTAATCGTAGGGTTGTAGCGCGCTGCGGACAAGGTGGCCACATACAGCGCCGTTCGCAGGCGTCCATTCCCGCCGTGACCGAGCTGCGCACGGCCACGCACGCTCGTACCCGACTGGTAAGCCAGTGGCGTCAGACCGGCATAGGAACTCAGTTGCTCCGGCGAACTGGCGAGCGTGAAGTTCAGCGTGCCGACCAGCAACCAGGCCGTGGTAACCGCGCCAAGGCCGGGCATGCTCAGCAAGACCGTTGCGGAACTCGCCCACGCGCCATCGGCAAGAACCTGGGCGATTTCGCGCTCCAGGCTCTGTACCTGTGCGTCCAGTTCGCTAATCACCGTATCAAGCGCCTTGTGCGCCGACGCGATCTGGATTGGCCACTGCTGAACCACGTGGCGTTGATTGCTGGCCTGGGTCCGCATCACGAGCAGGCTGTCACGCACGACCAGGCGCTGCCGCAGCTCGTGGTAGACCTGCTCGGGTGGGCTCCAGGCGGGCGGTTGACGCTCGATGGCAAAGCGGACCAGCAGCTGCGCGTCGAGCGCATCGGTCTTGCCGCGTCGCGGCAGCGAGCGGGCATACAGGGCCACGTGGGCAGGATTGAGCACGCTCACCACATAGTGGGCTTGGTGGAGTGCGACGGCGAGTGCAATCCAGTAGCTGCCGGTGGCTTCAAGCACGACCAGGGTGGCCGCAGGCGCAATCCCGGTGGTTGCAAGCTGCTGCTGAAAGCGCTCGAAGCCGGCTGCGGTCTGGTCGAATGTAACGGCTCGGGGCACGCTCGTCACATCAGCAGCCCAGGTGGCAATGAAGGTCTTGGCGGCGATATCGACACCGACGTAGAGGTGAAAAGCTGTGGGCATCATTCAGCTCCTTGCTGCATCAGAGCGGAGGTCAGTCCATCGGCAGCCGTGGGCAACCCTCGTGATGCGTGGTCGTGGCCACTCGATACGGTTCTGCCTGGGGCTGCCCGCGGTGGTGGGGGCCAATCTCCCTCTCGCGGTCAGTGCCGCTCCGCTGATGTCGTCCTCACCACCACCGTGGACACGAAAGAAAGTATACGAGGCCGCTGATGCGTATCCGCGAGCTTCCCCTCCACGAGCGGCCGGCCAGCCGCATCGCTGATTACGGCCCCGACGTGCTGAGCGACGCCGAGCTGCTCGCCCTGGTCTCCGGCCAGCAAGACCTCGAGGTCTGCGCCCAGTGCCTGCGCGACTACCACGGCTGGGTTGGGCTGCTGCGCGCCGACATCCGCGCCGTCGCTGCCAGCATCGGCACGCCCCGCA
>DAOLDO010001141.1:0-2085 GCA_035327325.1 Chloroflexaceae bacterium
CTCGCGCTGTGCCTGATCGTCAGCGTCTGCGTGGGCGCCTCGGCGACGTCATCCTGGACCACCGTCACCATGACGGTCTGCGGCGTATTCCACGCCGCGGGCGTGAAGGCCAGCTGGGTCGGCGCGACGATGATCTGCCCGTTGACTGTGGCCGTCAGGTCAATCGTCACGGTGTCGGTCGGCCTGCTGGTCAGGGTGACAGTGTAGATGCCGGTGGACGGCCCGGTCGCGCCCTCGCCCAAAGTTAGGACCCCAGGGCTGAGCGCGATCCCCGCCGTGTCGTTGTCGCGGATCTTCACGCGCACGTCCGCGGGGCGGGCCGCCCCCTGCAAGCTCGCGTAGCGCGGATCGGCGCTCGCCACGGCGTGGGCCACCATCCCGTCGTGGAGCGTCTTGTTGTCGTCGCCGTCTTCGTCCACCCGGTCGTCCATGGCGGTGATCGTCACGGTCCGCGGCGTATTCCAGTTCGTGGCGTCGAAGGCCAGGGCCACCGGGCTTGTCGTCAGCTCGCCATTGGGCGCCATGGTCACAGTCACCGGCGCCGTCGGCTGGCTGTTCAGGCGCACGCTGTAGGTGCCGGTCAGGCCCTCGGTGATCGTCAGGGGCGTGGTGGCCTGCGCGACTACCACCCCCGCCGTATCGTCGTCGCGAATACTCACGGCGATGTCGAGCGAGCCCGCCGGACGCTGGTTGATACCGTCGTAGCGCGGGTCGGCGCTGACGACCACGTGCCTCAGCGCGCCCTGGTGGATGTCCTCCTCGTCCACGCGGTCGTCGAAGGCGGCGAGCGTGACCGTCTGGGGCTGGGACCAGTTGAGCGGCGTGAAGCTGAGCACGGCTCCATCGGCCCCGTTCACCCGCAGCTGCGCGTCCGGCTCCAGGCGCACGCTGACGTTGTGGGTCGGCTGGCTGTTGAGCGCCACGCTGTAGGTGGTGCTCTGGCCCTCGTTCAGCGTGAAGGCCCTGCCGCTGAGGTTGACCCCGGCCGTGTCGTCGTCCACGATCGTCACGACATACTCGGTGGGGCTGACCAGGTCGGCGTTGAGCGGCGTGCCGAGCCTGATCCTGACGGTCTCATTGTCCTCGTCAATTCGGTCGTTCACGATCGCGAAGCGCACCCTGGCGCTCGTGGCGCCGGCGGGGACGATCACCACGCCGTTGCGCAGGTTGTGGTCGCCCGTGCCGAGGGCCGCGTCGCCGGGGCTGGCCGTCCCCGCGACGGTGTAGGGCACGGCGACGGCGAGGTCGCTCACCTGGCTGAGCTCGACGGTGAAGGCGGTCGAGCCGCCGCTCTCGGCGACGCTGTGCCCGGCGCCGACGAAGCGCACGGTCGGGGGCGCGTTGCTGTCAATGATGGTCAGGGTGGCGACGTCGGCGCCGTTGCTGACGGCGTTCGTGAGGCCGGTCAGCCGGATCACGACCCGCTCGTGGTCTTCGTTCAGGTTGTCCTGGAACAGGGTGACGACGATCTGCTTCTCTCTGTCGCCGGGGCTGGTGGCGGTGCGCGGGTTGAAGGTCAGCGTGCCGTCGGCTAGGGCGTAGTCGCTGCCGCGGGTGGCCGTGCTGGCGGCGACGACCACGCTGTAGTTGACCGTGACCGGCAGGTGGTAGGTCTCGCTGAGGCTGACCACAAGCGTGGCCGCCCCGGCCTCTTCGCTGGCCGTCACCGCGGTGTCGGCGAAGCCGAGCGAGGGGGGCGTGGGTGTGAGCGTGGGCGAGGGCGTGGGCGAGGGCCCCGGTGTGGCCGTGAAGCTCGGCGTGGGCGGGCTGGTTGGCCGCGGCGTGGGCGTGCGGGTGGGCGGCACCGCCGTTGGCTGGGGCGCGGGGGTGCGGGTGGCCGGCGCGGGCGTGGCCGAAGGCTGCGGCGTGCTCGACGGCGGCGCCGGCAGCTGGTCCTCCGGCCTGGTGACCGGCGTGGCCGACGGGGGCGCGGGAGCCGGCGTGGCGGGCGCCCTGGTGGCGATCGGCAGCTCCGGCGCCGCGGGGGCCCGGATCGGCACGGGCGTGCGCGTCGGCGACGGGCTTGGCGTGGGCGATGGCGCGGCGTCGGGAGCGGCGGCGGCCACGGTGTTGGTCGGCGGGGGC
>DAOLDO010001142.1:0-2078 GCA_035327325.1 Chloroflexaceae bacterium
CAGGGGCATCACGCCGCCGTTCACGTACTCGCCCGGCTGCTCGCCCAGGCGCCCGTCGAGCCCGAAGGCGCCCGGCGGGAAGGGCGGGTCAATGCTGTACCACTCGGCGAAGGCCGTGCGCCCCGGGTCGTTCAGGCGGCGCTGGTACTCGGCCAGGATGGCCCGCCCCTGCTCGAGGCTCAGCACGCCCCGGTTGAGCGCGATCGCGTTGGAGAGGCTGAGCTGGGCCGCCTCGTCAACGCCCGGCACGTCGTAGGGCACCAGCTTGACGTGGTGGGTGTAGAAGGCGCCGTTCCAGCTCAGGCGGTTCAGGCGCACCATGATGTCGTCGGCCAGGCCGCGGCGCTGGGCCGCCAGCTCAGGGAGGCCCGCAGCCTCCTCCATCGCGGCGAGCGAGCGCAGGGCCTCGGCCAGGCCCGTGTTGTCGCCGTGGAAGATGCCCCACTTGGTCTGGCCGTCGATCCAGTGGCGCGGGGCCGGCTTGCCGCTGCCGGGGTCGGTGGTGGTGGGCCCGTACTCGAAGTCCCAGGTATCTATGGTGAAGGGGCGCTTGACCAGGCCGAGGGCCGGCTCCCAGCGCTCGGGCGAGGTGAGGGTGTAGTTGATCGCCTTCTGCACCGAGGGGAGCAGGCGCAGCATCCAGGCGGTGTCGCCCGTGGTCTTCCAGGTCTCGTAGACCAGCTGGGCGTAGAGGAACTCGACGTCGGCCTCGACGGGGGTGCGGGCGCCGGGGATGCCCCACTCGGGGCGGGGGAGGAAGTCGAGCAGGAAGCCCTGGCCCGGGTCCTGCGCGGCGGCGTTGGCCTCGACCAGGCTGGTCAGGTCGGCCTCGAAGTAGCGGAAGGCCCGGTTCTGGTAGTAGTGGTCGCGCAGCCAGAGCAGGGGGCTGTCGGGCGAGCGGTAGCCGGCCACGGCGCGGCCGCCGAGCTCGTAGCTGAGGCGCTTGGCGGCCATGAAGCCACGTACCCGGTCGTAGAGCTGGTCGAAGGGCGCCACCCCGGCCCGCACCACGGTCTGGGCGTCGAGCCGGTAGAGCGGCCCCGAGGCCGCCTGCCGCCCATCGGGCAGGAAGAGGGCGGCCCAGTGCTGGCCCAGGGCGCCGCGCGGCGTGACCGCCACGGCCCCGAAGCCGCCTGCCAGGGCCAGTTCGAACGCGCCGGCGGCGCGCCCGCGGCCGTCGAAGACCAGCAGGGTGGCGGGGCCGCTGTAGCCCTGGACGTTCACGTTCACGACGGCGGGCGCCAGGGGCTCGACGACCGGGCTGGCGCTGGCGAACGAGGCGCCGCCCTGGGCGCGGGCGGGCGGGACGGCGGCCAGCGTGCAGAGGAGCAGGGCGACGAGGAGCAGCGGGGTCAGACGGAACACGGGGGACCTCTCAGGGGTTCGGGATGCTTTGGCGAGCAGAGACAGGTATGATTGTAACCACGAAGCGCACGAAGGGCGCGCAGATGACGTGTGTGTCTATGCCGGCCAGGCTCGGCGGAGCCGCTCGAGAGGCACAGAACGGATCGCGCGGCAGGGCGTCGCTCGCACCTTCGTGATCTTCGTGGCCTTCGTGGTTGAGAATCAACAGCCTGCCGTACCGCAGCGGGCACGGGCAGTATACACCAGCGACAAGGAGTCTTTTGTGACCACACGGAAAAAGCGCGTCTTCTCGGGCATCCAGCCCTCGGGGATGCTCCACATCGGCAACTACCTCGGCGCCATCCAGCAGTGGGTCGCGGGCCAGGGGCAGAAGGAGAACTTCATCTGCATCGTGGACCTGCACGCGATCACCGTGCCGCAGGACCCCGAGGCCCTGCGCCGGCAGACCCGCGAGCTGGCGGCACTGCTGATCGCGGCCGGGATCGACCCGCGGCAGACCACGCTGTTCGTGCAGAGCCACGTGCGCGCCCACGCCGAGGGCTGCTGGGTGCTGAACTGCGTCACGCCCCTCGGCTGGCTCGAGCGCATGACCCAGTTCAAGACGAAGGCCCAGCGCCAGGAGAGCGTGCTCACGGGCCTGCTCGACTACCCGGTACTCCAGGCCGCCGACATCCTGCTCTACGACACCGACGAGGTGCCCGTGGGCGAGGACC
>DAOLDO010001143.1:0-2077 GCA_035327325.1 Chloroflexaceae bacterium
GCAGCCGCTCGGGCAGCTGGAGGTAGGGGAGCGAGGCGCGGTCGACCCAGGCCACGGCGGGCTTGCCGGCAGCGAGGCCCCCGTCGAGGCTCTGGGTCGCCACCCGCCGGCTGCCGGTCTCAGGCATGGAGACGCGGACATTCAGCCGGTCGGCTAGCCCTTGGAAGTAGCGCACGGGGTAGTTGCCCAGATGGTGAAAGCCGAGCACCAGCACCTTCACGTTGGCGGCCTCCCACTCCCAGAGGATGTAGAGGGCGCCGAGGCCGCCCGCGATCCCGAAGACCAGGGCCTCGCTCAGCGGGGCGCCCGTGTCAGGGCGACGCAGCCCGGCGGCGGCGAGCACGTTGGCCGCCGCCGCTGCCTCAGGATGAACGCCCCCAAAAACAGTGTAGGTGGGGAGGATGCTCATGTCGGGCCTCCAGTATGGACGCGCCGGACGGAGTTACTCGATCTCGCTCAGTGGCCGACCGCATTGATTTGGAACGTCAAACGCCTGATCGGTGCTGCCGAGGTCACACGTGCTGGTCGACAAGCACGGGATTACCATCAGGATCCACCGCCACGAAGCTGGCAGGTCCGGTTGTGCTTTCGTCCGCCTCTTGCAGGAGCGGTATTCCTTGCGCCTTGAGCCGGCGCTGGAGCTCGCGGATATCGGTAAATGAGGCAAGCTTCTGGGCGTTCTGATCCCAGCCAGGGTTGAAGGTGAGCATGTTCTTCTCGAACATCCCCTGGAACAGACCAATGATGTGATCGCCGTTCTTCAAAATCAGCCAGTTCTGGGCTGCCTCCCCACCGAAGACCTGGAAGCCGAAGGCCTCGTAGAACCTCCGCGACGCCTCAAGGTCTTTGACCGTCAGGCTGATCGAAAACGCGCCGAGTTGCATGGGTGTGCCCTCCTCGCTTGACACAGACGTTTCAGGAAGCTGCTAGAGTCTAGCACGGACATGCGCATCTGTCTACACTGCACTGGCAGCCCTGGCGCGTCGCCCGGGCACAGCGAGAGTAGCGCTGCGCGCGGCTCTTCAGGGCTGGGGAGCTCTCCACGGCGCGCCCTGGGCCGGCTGCCGGCGTAGGAGGGAGCAGCCACTGTGCTCGCCGCCCTCCGCGCCGAAGGTGGCGGCCAGACCGGCAATCAGCTGCTCCCGCTTGGCGGGATGAGCCGCGCCTCGGGGTGCGTGGGCAGGTAGATCTTCAAGGGCATCTCGCCCTCGCGCACCGTCTCGGCGGCCTCGTCGCCCTCGTTGCGCTGCTGGCCCCACATCGACACGTGGCTATAGGTACTGTGGTAGGCCAGTGGCGAACAGCATTTAGCGCTCGGCGCGCGGCTCGCGCTCGAAGGCGGCCGCCGCGTCGAGGGCATCCAGCGCCTCGCGCAGGCTCCGGCCCGTCAGGTCGTCGACGAGGCGCTGCAGGGCAGGCATGTGCGCGACCCGCGGTGCGAGGACGTGCGCCAGCCAGAGTATGAGCGGCACACAGGCCAGGCCAAACAGCAGGTTCACACCCAGATAGGTGAGCCCGAGGAGTGCATAGGCGTCCAGCCCTAGCAGGCCGCGCATCGCGACAATGAGCAGGGGCGGCCACAGCAGCGGGAGGCAGGCGTACACCCAGACGAGCTGCCGCAGCCAGCGCACCCGCAGCGCCGCCAGCCGCTTCTGGATGCGCACCACCGGCTCGCTGTAGTCCAGCGAGCGCAGTGCCACCAGCGTGGAGATGTGGATGGCAAGCTGCACGATCGCGAACAGCTGGAGCAGCAGGGCCGGGATGAAGAAGCGCGGCTCGTCGATATGATCGGCCAGAAAGCTGCCGAGCAGCAACAGCACCGGAATGGTGATAATCACCTCGGCGCTGAGCCCCCACGAGCGGCGTCGCACCGCGCGCTCCACCGTTTGGAGGGAGAGCGCACGCAGGGCCTGGCTCTGCTGCTCGAGCCGGGTGTCGAGCGTTTCGTTGAGGCGATCCCAGCGGCGCTGAAGCGTGTCGAAATCCATCACAACCTCCTTCTGATTGTTAGCGGGGAGCCAGCTCCTGGCGTAGCCGCTGGCGGACGCGGCTCAGGCGGGTGCCAACATTGCTGGTC
>DAOLDO010001144.1:0-2063 GCA_035327325.1 Chloroflexaceae bacterium
GGCGGGGATTTGGCGGCTGAGGGCTTGGTAGGCGACGCGCAGCAGCTGCTGGCCCGTCTGGCCGCGGGCGTAGAAGGTGCGCGACACCTGCGCCCCGCCGAACGAGCGGTTGTCCAGGTAGCCGCCGTACTCGCGGGCGAAGGGCACGCCCTGGGCCACGCACTGGTCAATGATGTTCAGCGAGACCTGGGCGAGCCTGTAGACGTTGCTCTCGCGGGCGCGGAAGTCGCCGCCCTTCACGGTGTCGTAGAACAGGCGGAAGATACTGTCGCCGTCGTTGCGGTAGTTTTTCGCCGCGTTGATCCCGCCCTGGGCGGCGATCGAGTGGGCGCGGCGCGGGCTGTCCTGGTAGCAGAAGCAGAGCACGTTGTAGCCCTGCTCGCCCAGGGTGGCCGCGGCGGCGCCGCCGGCCAGGCCCGAGCCGACCACGATCACGGTGTAGCGGCGGCGGTTGGCCGGGTTGACCAGCTTCATCTCGAAGCGGTGCTTGTCCCAGCGCTGCTCGATCGGGCCGCCCGGCGCCTTGGCGTCGAGGGCTTTCACAAACTCCACGGAGCGCACCCCCGTGCGCGTGGCGGTCTCGTTCTTTGTATCGCTCATCGCTTCGCTCCTCAGCGCTTCGAGAATCCGTGCGGCCGCGCCGCGGCTACACCGCCGGCCCGACAATGCCCGCCATGACCGCGATCGGGAACGAGAGGTTGCCGACCGTCACCAGCAGGGCGATCAAGATGGCCAGGCCGCGCAGCAAGCCCGTGTACTTCTCGTTGTTCAGGCCCAGGGTCTGGAACATGCTCCACACGCCGTGGTAGAGGTGGAAGCCGAGGGCCACCATCGCCAGGCTGTAGAAGCCCACCACCAGGGGGCTCTGGAAGCCCAGCACCACGTTGTTGTAGACCTGGTACTCGCCGTTATGGGGGTGCTGGAATGCGCCGGGCGCGTAGCCCACGGCGCCGAAGGTCAGGTGCAGCAGGTGGTAGATGATAAACAGGAAGATCAGCACGCCGCCCCAGCGCATGGTGTAGGCGGCGTAGCCCGTCTGGCGCTTCTGCTCGCCGTAGCGGCGGACGCCGCCAACGGCGTTGGCCGCCGTGGTCTTGCGGCTCTGCACGGTCAGCGAGGTGGCCGCCCAGATATGCAGGATGACCGCGCCCAGCAGGCCGATGCGGGCCACCCAGAGCAGGTGCTCGTAGCCGAAGATCGGGTGCCCGATGTCGCGCAGGCCGGCGGCGTACTCGTTAAACACCACGGGGCCCTGGTACATCTTCGTGTTGCCGTACATGTGGAAGATCACGAAGCCCACGAGGATGAAGCCGGTGACCGCCATGATCACCTTCTTGCCGACCGACGTCCTGTAGAGCGTGAGAACCCCTGTCATCGCCGCGTCCTTCCCTTCACGCCATGCGCAGGCGAAGTGCATGCGTCATGTGCCCTGCACGCCAGCCTCATCTGCCCGCCCTATTACGTTCTAGCCTGTTGTCAGGTTCGCTCGGCCGTGGGGAGCGCCGGGTTTGGGGCGCCAGTTAGAGGAATTATATCCCAAAGGCCCCCCCTTGTCGAACCTGCGCCGCGCCGCCCGCGCCCTTGTGAAGCAGCTCACACGGCATCACAAAGCCAGATGCCCCGTGTAGAGCGGGGCGATCTGGATCCTATAGCAAACTTGTCTACTCTGGCACAAGAAATTGTGCCCCCGCCCTCACAGGTCGAGGCGCACCTTGGCGCCGAAGTTCTTCTTCTCTTTGCTCGGGAAGTAGGTCAGGCACGCGGCGTCCAGCAGATCGGCGGTGAGCACCGGGGTCTCCATGTTGTACTTCGCGATCGCGATCAGCTGGTCGAGGATGTCGCGCGGCTGGCACATGCGGAAGGGCCGCTCGTCCGGTCGGTACCACTTGTTGACCAGATAGTCAATCGCCCGCTCGTCGTAGGGCACCTTGCGCACCTTGCACATGATCTTCCAGATTTCGCGCCACTGCTCCTCGGTCGGGTCGATGATCTCGAACTTGAACTTGATGCGCCGCAGCAGCGCGTCGTCGCGTATGGCGGTGCGCAGCACCGCGGTGTTGTCG
>DAOLDO010001145.1:0-2059 GCA_035327325.1 Chloroflexaceae bacterium
AGCTGGCGCACGAAGAAGAGCCCCAGGCCGCCGATGGCGCGCTCCGAGGGCTCGTCGCCGCTGAAGTCGGGGTCGGGCGACTCGCGGGGGTCGAAGGGCCTGCCGCGGTCGCGGATCGTCACGCGCAGCAGGTCGCCCTCGCAGACGCAGGTGAGCTGGATGACGTCGCGGGTGGCGTCGGTGTAGCCGTACTTGACGATGTTGGTGGCGATCTCCTCGATCACCAGGCGCATGAGGTAGCTCTGCTCCGCCGAGAGGGGCAGGCCGGCCTCGACGCTGTCGGTGAAGGCCAACAGCGTGGCGATGCTGTCCCACTCGCCGGGCACCTCGATCTGCTGCTTCATAGC
This sequence comes from Chloroflexaceae bacterium, assembly GCA_035327325.1. Classification (GTDB taxonomy): domain Bacteria; phylum Chloroflexota; class Chloroflexia; order Chloroflexales; family Chloroflexaceae; genus CAIWXH01. The sequence continues at coordinate 348 of DAOLDO010001145.1, forward strand.
CCATGCCCCCTCGCGTGGTGGTTAAGAGGGAGTATAGCACGGCGCCACGTCCATTGACGGGGCCGGACCCAGAGCCTATAATCGAGGGCGTCCCCCCAGCGCCCCCACAACCGAAGACAGCGTGGTGAAAGGAGCGTTCGATGCTGAACCTCGCCGTGATGCTGGAGCAGAGCACGCGCCGCGACCCCGGCAAGGTGGCTGTCATCTTCGACGACCACAGGCTGCGCTACGCCGAGCTCAACGGCGCCGCCAACAAGGTCGCGGGCGCCCTCGCCGCCATGGGCGTGGGCCGGGGCGACAAGGTGGCCCTGATGCTGCCCAATACGCCCCACTTCCCGATCGGCTACTTCGGCATCCTGAAGGCCGGCGCCGCCGTGGTGCCCCTCAACGTCCTCTTCAAGCAGAACGAGGTCCAGTACCACCTCGAGGACAGCGACGCCAAGGCCCTGATCGTCTGGGAGGGCTTCCTCGGCGAGGCCCTGGCGGGCTTCCATAAGGCCCAGACCTGCCACAACCTGATCGTGGTCCAGGCCCCCGGCAGCAGCGCCGCGCTGCCCGAGGGCGCCACGGGCTTCAACCAGATCATGGCCGCTAGCCCGCCCACCTTCGACAGCGTGCAGACCGGCCCGGGCGATACGGCGGTGATCCTCTATACCTCGGGCACGACGGGCCGGCCCAAGGGCGCCGAGCTCTCCCACTTCAACATGTTCTTCAACGCCATGGTCGGCGCCGAGAAGCTCCTCGGCGTGACCAGCGACGACATCTTCCTGGCGACCCTGCCCCTCTTCCACTCGTTCGGGCAGACGGCGGTGATGAACGTCGCGACCTACCTCGGGGCCACGATCACCATGCTGCCGCGCTTCGAGCCGGTCAAGGCGGCCGAGATCATCCAGCGCGACAAGGTGACCCTGTTCGCGGGCGTGCCGACCATGTACTTCTACCTGCTCAACCACCCCGAGGCCGCCCGCTTCGACATGAGCTCGCTGCGCCGCTGCGTCTCGGGCGGCTCGTCTATGCCCGTCGAGGTGATGCACGCCTTCAACCAGAAGTACGACGTGCAGATCATGGAGGGCTACGGCCTCTCCGAGACCTCGCCGATCGCCTCGTTCAACCACCTCGACCGGCCGACCAAGCCGGGCAGCATCGGCACGCCGATCTGGGGCGTCGAGATGCGCGTGGTGGACCCCGAGGGCAGGCCCGCGCCCACGGGCGAACTGGGCGAGATCGTGATCCGCGGCCACAATGTGATGAAGGGCTACTACAAGCGCCCCGAGGCCACCGCCGAGGCGATCCGCGGCGGCTGGTTCCACACCGGCGACCTGGCGAAGCAGGACGAGGACGGCTTCTTCTTCATCGTTGACCGCGTGAAGGACATGATCATCAGGGGCGGCTTCAATGTCTACCCCCGCGAGATCGAGGAGGTGCTCTACGCCCACCCCGCCGTGGCCGAGGCCGCGGTGATCGGCCTGCCCGACCCCGCCCTCGGCGAGGAGGTCAAGGCCGTGGTGGCCTTCAAGCCCGGCCAGAGCGCGTCCGAGCAGGAGCTGATGGACTACTGCAAGGAGCGCCTGGCCGCCTTCAAGTACCCCCGCTCGGTCGAGATCCGCGAGAGCCTGCCCAAGACGGCCACGGGGAAGATCCTGAAGCGCGAGCTGAAGTGAGGTGTGAGGTGTGAGGTGTGAGGTGTGAGGTGTGAGGTGTGAGGTGTGAGG
>DAOLDO010001146.1:0-2055 GCA_035327325.1 Chloroflexaceae bacterium
GGCGGGGGCCCTCGAGAACGCCCGGCTCTACCGCAAGGCCCAGTCGGCGGCGGTGCTCGAGGAGCGCAACCGCCTGGCCCGCGAGCTGCACGACAGCGTGACCCAGCAGCTCTTCAGCATGACCCTCACCTCGCAGGCGGCCCGCGCCCAGCTCGAGCGCAACCCCCAGCGGGTCGCAGCCCAGCTCGAGCGCCTCCAGGAGACCTCGACCGCCGCCCTGGCCGAGATGCGGGCCCTGATCTTCCAGCTGCGCCCGCCGGCCCTGCGCGACCAGGGCCTCGTCGCCGCCCTGCAGCAGCACGCCCAGCTGCTCTCGCGCCGCGAGGGCATGGCGATCGGGCTGAGCGTAGTGGGCGACGACCGCCTCGCCCGGGGCATCGAGCAGGCGCTCTACCGGATCGTGCAGGAGGCCCTCAACAATGTGTTCAAGCACGCCAACGCGCGCACCGTCCAGGTGACCCTCGAGTTCGCCGGCGAGCACGTGCGCGTGCGCGTGGCCGACGACGGCCAGGGCTTCGACGTGGCCGCCACGCCCTCGGGCGACGGACGCCACCTCGGCGTGCTCAGCATGCGCGAGCGCGCCGCCGAGATCGGCGGTACCATGGAGATCCGATCGTCGGTCGGCAGCGGCACCGAGGTGCTCGTCACCGTGCCCCGCGCCGCCGGCTAGACGCCCGCCAGGCCACAGCCTTCTGAAAGGAGCGCCACGATGGAGACGATCTCGGTCATGCTCATTGACGACCACAGGGTGGTCCGCCAGGGCCTGCGCGACTTCCTCGAGCTTCAGCCCGACATCGAGGTGGTGGGCGAGGCCCCCAGCGGCGAGGAGGGCGTGCAGCTGGCCCGCGAGCTGCTGCCGGACGTGGTGCTGATGGACCTGGTGATGCCCGGCATTGACGGGGTCGAGACCACCAGGCGCGTGAAGGCCGCCAGCCCCAGCAGCAGGGTGATCGTGCTCACCAGCTTCGCCGACGACGACAAGGTCTTCCCCGCGATCAAGGCCGGCGCGATCTCGTACCTGCTCAAGGACATCTCGCCCGAGGACCTGGCCCACGCCATCCGTGCCGCCCAGCGCAACGAGGCCGTGCTCCACCCCGAGGTCGCCGCCAAGCTCATGCAGGAGTTCAGCGCCCCCCGCCCCGGCGAGGCCCCTGTTGATCAGCTCACCCCCCGCGAGATGGAGGTGCTGCGCCTGATCGCCAAGGGCAAGTCCAACAAGGAGATAGCCGACACGCTTATCGTGTCAGAGAAAACGATCAAGACCCACGTCTCTAATATCTTGTCAAAGCTCCACTTAGCGGATCGCACGCAGGCCGCTATCTACGCCCTCAGGCAGCGTCTCGTCCCTATGGAGTAGTGTAAACTATTTATCTACTCCAGTGTAAGCTGTTTTCTCGCCGGTGCCGGCGCCAAATGGCGCGCCCGGCCCAGTAGCGCGCCGGGCAAGACGGCGCCCCCTCTCCGGGTTGGAGAGGGGGCTGCGGGCGCGAGCGGGGCTGTTGACAGGGCGGGCTAGTTGAAGCGGAGGTTGTCGAGCAGGATGATGCCGCCGCTGCCGCCGTGGTGCTCCTGGAGCACCACGGTGTTCACGTTGCCGATCGCGCCGAGGTCGAAGCGGGCCTCGGCCCAGTCGGGCCCGGGAGTGACGTAGCCGAGCACGTGCATGGTCCGGCCGCCGTCCACCACCCACACCTTGTAGGTCGCGTTGACCTCGCCGTGCCGCCTGTGGCTGAAGCTCAGGCTGCCGCCCTCGCCCAGGGCCACGCCGGTCGGGTGGACGAAGCGGACGGCGCACCACCCGGCCTGGCAGGCGAACTGGTAGGCCGTGCTGCCGTCGGGCCCGCCGCCGATGCTGGCGGAGAAGCCGCTCCAGCTCTGGTCCATCCACTCGGGGCTCAGGCTGTCCGTGAAAACCTCGTGCCGGGCAGGGGCGGGCTCCGGCTGCGGCTCCACCGGCTGCGGCTCCACCGGCTGCTCGGGCTGCGGCTCCACCGGCTGCTCCGGCTGCGGCTCCGGCTGCGGCTCCACCGGCTGCGGCTCCGGCTGCGGCTCCAC
>DAOLDO010001147.1:0-2054 GCA_035327325.1 Chloroflexaceae bacterium
CACGGCCGCCGGCACAGCAGGGCCATCGCGTTTAGGGGTCCAGGGGCGCAGCCCCTTCGCGGGGGGCGTGGGGGGCAAGCGCTCCCCACAGAGAACCGGGGTGGCAGGGACGCCCCCTGCAGATGGAGCCCCCAGCGCCGCGCCCCGCTCGCTCCGCTCGCGGGCCCGGCCCGCAGCCTACTCGGCCTTGGCCAGCAGCACCTCGCGCGGCCGGATCAGCGGCACCGGCAGCTGCGGCGAGCGGCCGCGGAGCTTCAGCGCCTCGCCCTCGCGCCGGATCAGCTCCACGAAAAGCTCGACCAGATCCGCGTCCCAGGCCGTCCCGCGCCCGCGCAGCAGGATCGCCAGGGCCTCCTCCGCCGCCATCGCCGGCCTGTAGGCGCGGTCGGCCGTCATCGCCTCGAACGAGTCGGCGATGGCCAGGATGCGCGCCTCGAGCGGGATGGCCTCGCCGGCCAGGCCGTGGGGGTAGCCCTTGCCGTCCCAGCGCTCGTGGTGGGCCTCGATGATCGGCAGGGTCCGCCGCAGCCCGCGCACCCGCTCGATGATCTTCACGCCGATCTGCGGGTGGCGCCGCATGATCGCGAACTCCTCGTCGCTTAGGCCGCCCGGCTTGAGCAGGATGTAGTCGCGGATACCGATCTTGCCCACGTCGTGGAGCAGGCCCGCGTAGTCGAGCAGGGCGACCCGCTCAGGAGGCAGGCCCGCCACCTCGGCCAGGCGCACGGCGTAGCGCGTCACCTGGCGCGAGTGCCCGTAGGTGTGGGCGTCGCGGGCGTCGATCGCCTCGGCCAGGGCCTCGATCGTCTGGCGGTGCTGGTCCTTGAGGGCCTGGTGCAGCTGCGCGTTGTCGAGCGAGGCCGCCACCTGCCCCGCGAAGATGCCCAGCAGCCGGCGCTCGCCCGCGTCGAAGGGCGGCTGCTCGGGGCGGCGCGCCAGGTGCAGGTAGCCCACGGGCCGGTCGTGGCTGCGCAGCACCACCCCGGCGAAGCGCGCCTCGTCGTCGGCGCCGCTGCCCCCCGCCACCCGCAGGTGGGCCTGCAGCAGCTCCTCCGGCGCGCACTCGGGGCCGAGGGGCTCGGCCCGGCCCTCCTCCTCCCAGCCGGCCTGGGTGCGCGCCGCCAGCAGCACCAGCTGGGCGTCCTCGTCCAGCAGCATCGAGAGGGCCAGGGACTCGGGGGCGTAGCGCTGCCAGAGGAACTCGACGATCTGCTCGACCTGGGTGTCAATGTCGAGGCTGGTGGCGATCGCCTGGCTGAACTGGTACATGAACACCAGGTCGGAGAGGCGCTCCTTCTCCTGGCGCATGCGGCGCAGCTCGAGGCAGGCCCGCACCGTGCGCTGCAGGTTCTCGGCCTCGACCGGCTTCTCGATGTAGTCGAGGGCCCCCAGCTTGAGCGCCTCGCGGGCCGTCTCGACCGTGGCGTAGGCCGTCAGCACCAGGGCGTCACACTCGGCGTAGTGCTGGCGGATCTGCTCGAGCAGCTCGATCCCGCCCAGCACTGGCATCTGCAGGTCGGTGATCACCAGGTCGAACGCGCGCTCGCGCAGCGCCTCCAGGGCCGCGGCCCCGTGCTCCGCCACCTCCACCTCGTAGGTCAGCCGCAGCAGCCGCTGGCAGAAGGTTCTGATGTTGGCGTCGTCCTCGACCACCAGGATCCGCGCCCGGGCGGCCTGGGGGGGCGACCCCAGCAGCGTGTCAGCCATCGATCACTCCTCGGCCACAGGGCCCTGGCCCAGCGTGGCGACAGTGCTTCAGCGCGAGAGCCGGGCAGGCGGACGCGGGGCTCGTCGCTACCTGGTTTTTACCAGTGTAGTAGCAGAACCTGTCGTTTCCACTACAGGGCGCCGGGGCGGCCCTTGCAATATCGTCATCGGGCCGCGGGCTGACCGGAGGGGACAGAGAGGGGGGGAAGGGTGCGGGGGCCCTTCCGGGGGCGGGGGGCGGGGGCGGCAGGCTCGGTCCGGCGGGGGGCGGGGGCGGCGTCGGCCGTCAGCAGCATCCGGCGATAGGCGTCGAGGTCGTCCTCCCAGGGCGCAACGGTGCCCCCCTG
>DAOLDO010001148.1:0-2053 GCA_035327325.1 Chloroflexaceae bacterium
CCGCATGTTCCCCGGCGGGTTTTCGACCGCAAAGACCACCGGCGGGTCGGGCCGCTCGACCGTGGGGACGAGCCACTCGGCCGTCTCGGCCAGGGGGAGCAGCGAGGCGATCAGACAGGCGCAGCGGGCGATGGCGGCCTCCAGCTCCGCGGGCCGACGCTCGACGTCGCGGTCCTCGAAGACGTGCAGCCGGAAGTTCGGCACCGCCTTGCGCACCTCGGCCTCGGCCTCCTTGAAGAGGCCCTGGCTGTAGCGCTGCAGGCCGAGGACCAGGACGAACTCGATGTGTTGCGCCATTGCACTCCTCGCTCGCTAGATCATCTCCCTCTATTATCGTGAAAGTGCGGAAATGTACAACTTTTGCATTTTGAGAATAAGGGCTGTGCAGCCTGACCGGCGGGGATCGGCCATGCGACCGATGGCGCCCCGCCGGTTTATTAGATAAACTTCTAATTAGACAAATATCGAAATACGGGCGAGGAGGAGTCGATGGAAGAGCAGAGCCTGCAGGACACCCTGCGCTACCTGAAGGCGATGGCCCACGAGAGTCGGCTGCGGCTCCTGGGCCTCCTGGCCGCGGGCGAGTACAGCGTGCGCGACCTGGCCGAGCTGATCGAGCTGAAGGAGCCCACGGTCTCGCACCACCTGGCAATCATGCACGAGGTGGGCCTGGTGAGGATGCGCCCCGTGGGCACCAGCCACCTCTACAGCCTCGACGGCGAGACGCTGCAGCGGCTCGGCCGGGAGTTGCTCAGCCCCGCCCGCGTGGCGGCCCTGGGCGAGCAGGCCGAGGGCGACGCCTTCGAGCGCAAGGTGCTCAGGAATTTCGTGGACGGCGAGCGCCTGCTGAAGATCCCCGACCAGCTCAAGAAGCGCCAGGTCATCCTGCGCTGGCTGGTCGAGCGCTTCGACCGCGACCGGCGCTACCACGAGCGCGAGCTCAACGCGATCATCAAGCGCCACCACGAGGACGCGGCCACCTTGCGCCGCGAGCTGATCATGGCGGGCCTGATGCGCCGCGAGGCGGACGTGTACTGGCGGACGTGAGGCTTGCTCGCTGCGCTCGCTCTCACTCCTCGAGCGCAGCGAGCCTCACCCCCTCAGTCCCCCGGCGCCCGCCCCGGGTTCGGGTTGCGCGGGGGCGTCTGCTGCTCCATGCGCTTCTCGGCGCCCATGGCGCGGGCGTTGGCGCTGCGGTTGCGGATCGCCTCGAACATGCGCTCGGCCTCGCGCCCGGCCACCTCGCGCGCGCCGAGCCCGAAGGCCAGGGCGAAGGCTACGGCGAGGGCGCCCAGGGTCAGCCCGAAGGCCAGGTTGATGATCTCGTTGGCCAGGCCCATCTGGCGCAGGGCCATGGCCCCGGCCAGGGCGATGATCGCCACCCGGGCGGTGAGGGCCAGGAGCCCCGCCTGCCCGACGTTGCTGCCCACGATCGCCCGCGCCGCCGTGTTGGCCAGGAACAGGCCGACCGCGAAGATCACCAGCCCGAGCAGGATGCGCCCGATCAGCACCGTGAACTCGGTCACCAGGGCGGTCAGGGCCACGAAGCCCAGCAGGTTCAGGGCCGCGATCGTGGCGAAGAGCATGATCCCCACCAGCACGAACGTGCCCAACCAGTCGGAGGGCGTACTCGCGCCCGCCGTCGCCGCGGCCTGCCGCGCCTCCGGCGTCTCCGCCGTGATCCGGGCCGACTGCGCGGCGCCGGGGGTCGTGACGCCCAGGCGCGCCATCAGTCGGTCGAAGCCGAGGCCGCGCACCAGGTTGGTCACCAGCCCCGCGATGATCCTGGCCACGAAGTAGGCGATCGTCAGGACCAGGGCCGCCGCGAAGATGTTCGGCAGGGCCGTGAGGAAGGTGTTGAGCATCTCGCTCGCCGGCGCCGTGATCGCCTCGATCTGCAGCGCGTTGAGGCTCGCGATCAGCACCGGCACCAGGATCAGCACGTAGACGATCAGCCCGAGCAGGCCCGACAGGCTCTGCGACCCCAGAGCCTGGCTGATCCCCACCCGCTCGCCCAGCCGGTCGGCGCCGACGGCGGACGCCAGGTTGGTCA
>DAOLDO010001149.1:0-2049 GCA_035327325.1 Chloroflexaceae bacterium
GAGGGCCCGGGCCTGGGCCAGCTCGCGCTGGCGCGCCGCCTCGCGCTCGCGCTCCTCCTGGGCGACCGCCTCGAGGCTGGCCTGGAGGAAGGCGTACTCCTGCTCGTTGAGCTCCTCGGGGTTATGGGCCGCCCACTCCTTCACATCGGCGAGGCGCGACCCGCGGTAGAGGGCCCCCTGGTCGCGCCCGAGGCGCTCCCACTCCTGGGCGTCCTCGGTCAGGCGCCTGTGAAGCAGCTGCCCCTCGCGGTCCTCGTCGAGCCAGCGCCGCAGGGTGCGCCACTCGCGGATCAGGGCCTCGTGGGCGACCTCGACGGTGCGCTCGCCGGTGAGGACCCACTGGCCCTCGACCAGTCGCCGCACCGTCTCGGTGGTGACCAGACGCGCGTCGGTCAGGCGCTGCACGACCCCCTCCACGGTGGGGGCGTCGCCGGCCCGCAGCACCAGCTCGCGCATGGTCACGCGGCGGCGCGTGTCGGGGGCGTTATCGCCGAGCTCGGTGAGCCGGAGAAAGACGCCCCTGGCGATGCGCTGCTCGCCGGGCGTCAGCTCGGCCAGGGTCTGATCCGCCGTGCGCGCGATCGCGCCGTGGACGCCGCCGGCCTCGGCGTAGCTCTCCAGGGTCATGGTGCGGCCGCGCCGGCGCTTCCAGGTCTCGAGCAGGGCGTGGGAGAGCAGGGGCAGGGCCCCCGGCTGGCCGCCGACGTCGCGCAGGATCAGGTCAACCAGACCGCCCTCGAAGAACCAGGCGCCGTGGCGGGCCGGGCCCTCGAGCGCGCGGCGCAGCTCGGCGCCGGCTAGGGGGCCAATGTACTCCTGCTGGCGCGAGATCAGCTCGCGCAGCTGCGGGTAGGGCGCGCAGGCCGCGTAGAAGTCGGCCCGCAGCGTGATCACGACGACGGTGTTGCCGGCGGGGCCACAGACCTCGAGCAAGCGATCCACGAAGCGCTGGCGCTCGGCCTCGTCTTTGCACGCGGTGAACAGCTCCTCGAGCTGGTCAACGACCAGCAGGCGGCGCGCGTGGCGGCCGCCCGCCTGTGCGCCGACCATGTCGTCCGCCAGAGCGTCGGCCAGCGCCTTGGTCGGGGTCGCCGAGGGCTTGAAGGCGCGGTACGTCCAACCCTCGGAGCCCGCGGGCGGCAGGCTCTCATCGGCGAGGGGCTGGCCGCTGCGCAGGGCCGGCACGAGCCCGGCGAGCACCAGCGACGATTTGCCGCTGCCCGAGGGGCCGATCACGCAGAGCAGGCGGGTAGCGCTCGTGGATCGGTGGAGGGCTGCCACGCGATTGGCGAGGCTGGCCGTGAGCAGCTCGCGCCCGAAGAAGCGGTCAACGTCGTGCTCGCTGAACGGCTGCAGGCCCTGAAAGGGCGGCTCGCCCTCCTCGGCGGGGGCGCTCTCCGGGGTGAGGGCGCCCCGGCTCAGGTTCTGCCTGAGCACCTCGACCACCCAGGAGATCTTGATGTCCGTATGCTCGACGAGCGAGGTCAGAGACTGGAGCCGCTGCTGCATCGCGCTGTGCGAGGCCACGACCCGGTCGAGGAAGCTCGCCACCTGTTCGTCGCGCTGGCGCTCGAGGCTGCCCACCAGGGCCACCATCTCGGCCAGGCTCTGCGCCGACATGTCGAGCCTGTCAACGCTGCTCGCGAGCTTCTGGCCGAGGGCCGGCTGGCCCTCGGCGATGGCGCGCAGCTCGTCGCGGGTGCCCTCGAGCATCAGGCGGCTGAAGGCGCGCCAGGCGGCCTCGTGCTCGGGGCCCTTCAGCAGCTCGCCGAAGTGGACCAGGGTGCGGTCGAGCATGAAGCGCCGCAGGTGCTCGCGGAGGGTCGGGGCCTCGGCCATCAGCGAGGCGAACTGGTCGTCGAGGAAGGGCTCGGCGCAGACGGCGGCAAAGCGCTCGGCGAGGGCCAGGGGCCGATCATCGGCCAGGTAGCTGTAGATGCTGCTTTCGGGCCGCTCGACGGGCGGCTCGAGGGGGAGCACCTCGCCCCGCTCGATGGCGCGATCGAGCTCCAGCAGGGCGTGGGCGATGCGTTCCGCGAGCTCGCCTGA
>DAOLDO010001150.1:0-2048 GCA_035327325.1 Chloroflexaceae bacterium
GGGCGACGGGTGGCGCGCCCGGGCCCGGGCGCGCCACCCACACTTGACAGCCCGGCCCGGCAGGACGATCATGGTTGTGATGCAACAGCAACCCGCCCGCCCCCCCCAGGACAGTGACGACCGCCCGCCGTGGCGCCCCGACGCCGAGCAGGCCGACGGGATCTTGGTGGTTGACGCGGAGGGCCTGGTGCGCTTCATCAACCCGGCGGCGGCGGCGATCCTGGGTCGCCACGGCGACGAGCTGGTCGGCCAGCAGTTCGGCAGCCCGATGCTGCGCGGCGAGCGGGCCGAGATTGACCTGCTCCACCCCGGCGGCGAGGTGCAGGTGGCCGAGATGCGCGTGGTTGACACCGAGTGGGAGGGCGCGCCCGCCCTGCTGGTCTCGCTGCGCGACATCACCGAGCACCGCAGGGCCCAGCGGGCTCTGCGCGACGCCGAGGCGTTCAACTGGGCCATCCTCAACTCGCTGACCGTGCACCTGGCCGTGCTCGACGCGGGCGGCACGATCATCGCCGTCAACGACGCCTGGCGCGAGTTCGCCCGCGTCAATGGCGACCCCAAGCTGCGCTCCACGGGCATCGGCGTCAACTACTTCACCGTGTGCGGCCACGCCACGGGCCCCGACGCCGACGAGGCGCCCCAGGTGGTCGAGGGCATGCGCGCCGTGCTGGCCGGCCGCGCCCCGTTCTTCGAGCTCGAGTACCCCTGCCACTCCCCCAGCGAGGAGCGCTGGTTCTCGCTGCGGGTCGTCCCGCTGCGCGGCGCCCGGCCCGGCCTGCTCGTCTCGCACACCAACGTGACTAACCAGCGGCATATAGCCCGCGCCGCGGCCGAGGCCGAGGCCCTGCGCGAGCGCCTGCGGGCCCTGGAGCAGGAGCTGCGCGACGTGGACCAGCTCTCGCGGGACGGCGCGGCCTCGCCCCGGCGCCTTAGGGCCGAGCCGCTGCGCCGACGGGAGCCGGGCCTCTTCGCCGAGGCGCTCGCGAGCTACAGGGCCCTGCTCAACCAGGCCCTCGACGCGCGGGCCCGCCATGGGCCCGCACCCGACGCGATGCCCTCGGCCGTGGGCCCCGGGCTGCGCGCCCTTGGCGAGCGCCTGGGCGCGCACGGGGCCGCGCCCCGCGACGTCGTCGAGGTCCACCTCGCGGCCGTGCGCGCGGCCGCCGCCGACGCGCCCCAGGTCAGGCAGCAAACCTACCTGGAGGAGGGCCGCCTGCTCGTGCTCGAGCTGATGGGCTACCTGACGGCCCACTACCGCGCCCGCGCCCTCGGGCGCGACGGCAAGCCCGGCGCCTAGCCGGCTCGCGAGAAGCAGCGATGAAGATCGTGCTCCACCTCTATGTCGCCGGCCGCACCCCGCGGGCCGAGCGCGCCATCGCCACCCTGCGCGCCATCTGCGAGCGCGAGCTGGCCGCGTACGCCTGCGAGCTGCTGATCACCGACGTGCTCGCCGACCCCCAGCGGGCCGAGGCGTACAAGATCCTCGCCACCCCCACCCTGATCAAAGAGCAGCCCGCGCCCGTGCGCCGGATTATCGGCGACCTCGGCGCCGACCCGGCCGAGCTGCTGGCGGCCCTCAGCCTCCCCCCGATCGTCCCCGAGCCGCCCGCCCCCGAGCCGCGCCGCGGAGGAACCACGCTGTGAGCCAGGACCCGCCCTCGATCGAGCGTCTGCCCACCGGCATCCCCGGCTTCGACCATATCGCCAACGGCGGCCTGCCCCGCGGCCGCACCACCCTCGTCTCCGGCACCGCCGGCAGCGCCAAGACGGTCTTCGCCGCCCAGTTCCTCGCCGCCGGCGTGGGCGCCGGCGAGCCCGGCGTCTTCATCACCTTCGAGGAGGCGCCCGAGGATCTGCGCAAGAACATGCGCGGCTTCGGCTGGGAGATTGCCGAGTGGGAGGGGCAGGGCCGCTGGGCCTTCGTGGACGCCTCGCCCCAGCCCGACGACCTGGTCGTGCTCGGCGCCTACGACCTGGGCGCCCTGATCGCCCGCATCGAGCACGCCGTCCGCCGCGTCGGCGCCACCCGCGTCTCGCTGGACTCCCTC
>DAOLDO010001151.1:0-2047 GCA_035327325.1 Chloroflexaceae bacterium
TAGCCCTTCTCCTCGAGCTCGAGGGCCAGCTCGGGCCCGCCGTCGCGCACGATGCGGCCGTCCATCATCACCGAGACGAAGTTGGGCTTGATGTAGTTGAGCAGGCGCTGGTAGTGGGTGATCACCAGGGCGGCCATCTGCGGGCCGGCCAGCCGGTTCACGCCCTCGGCCACGATGCGCAGGGCGTCAATGTCGAGGCCGGAGTCGGTCTCGTCCATCACGGCCATGCTCGGCCTGAGCAGGGTCATCTGCAGGATCTCGAGGCGCTTCTTCTCGCCGCCCGAGAAGCCCTCGTTGAGGTAGCGGCGGGCGAAGCTGTCGTCCATCTCGAGGGTCTTCATCCCCTCGCGCAGCTGCTTGCGGAACTCGGCCACCGGGATGGCGGTCTGCTTCGGGTCCTTGCCCTCCTCGGCGCGGTGGGCGTTGATCGCGGCGCGCAGGAAGTTGGCCACCGTCACGCCGGGGACGGCGACGGGGTACTGGAAGGCCAGGAACAGGCCGAGCTTGCTGCGCTCGTCGGCGTCGAGCTCGAGGATGTTCTGGTCGCGGTACCAGATCTCGCCGCCCGTCACCTCGTAGGAGGGGTGGCCGGCGATGATATTGGCCAGGGTGCTCTTGCCCGAGCCGTTGGGGCCCATGATCGCGTGGATGGTGCCGCCGCGCACGGTCAGGTTGACGCCCCTGAGGATCTCTTTGTCGCCGATGTTCGCCCGCAGATCCTTCACAATCAGGTCGTTGCTCATGTGCTCCTCGTCAGACAGTGGAAACCAACATGCTCATTGGTCGCGCCGGGCCGGCGTCAGCGGGATCTCGCCGCTGCGCAGCACGAAGCGACAGGTGTGGGCGCCCTCGCGGATCGTCGACTCGAGGGCCAGCTTCTCGCCAAGCACGAACTCGATCATCTGGCGCTCCATCGAGCAGACCTCGGGGTGGTCCTGCGCGATGTCGTAGAACGGGCAGGCGAAGAGCCTGATGCCGTCGCCGGCCTCGGCCACCTCGGCGGGCACGCCGCGCTGCTCGAGCAGGCGCCGCAGCTCGCCCAGGCGCTCGGGCATGTCGCTGCCCTCCATGCGGTCGGCGTACTCGTCGGCCAGGCGCCGGCTGACCCGCTCGAGCAGCTGCTCGACTTTGTCGGGGCCCTCGACGGCGATCAGCTCGCGCAGCAGCCCGGTGATCAGGCGGTCGTACTGCTTGGGGAAGCGGCTGCGAGCCGCCTCGCTCAGGGTGTAGACCAGGCGCGGCCGCCCCGGGCCGTAGCGCTCGGCCCTGGCCTCGACCAGGCCCTCGGCCTGCAGGTGCACCAGGTGGTCGCGCGCGGCCGTGGCGCTCACGCCCAGCAGGGCCGCCAGATCCTTCACCGTGGCCTCGCCCTGGCGCTGCAGGTGCTGCAGGATCTGGCCTGCGGCGCTGGTTGTCGCGTAGCCGATCACAAGCATAGTAGCAATCCTCCGAACTACTACGGAGTCTACCAGCCTTCGGCCATTTTGTCAATAAAAAAGGAAAATACTTTGTAAACTCACCCCGCCCAGATCCTAGCCGAATTACCTGTAATTCTGTAATCCGCCCCGTGCTACACTGGCCCCAGGTTGGTTCGAGCAGAGGAGGCAGCCATGAGCGCCAGGTGGGAGTACAAGGTCGTCTTTGTCGAGGGCTGGGAGCGGGTGTCGGTCGAGGGCCACGAGACCCGGCCCGAGGAGGGCGAGCGCAACAGCGCCTTCGGGCGCCGCGTGCTCAACGGCCTCGGCGCCGACGGCTGGGAGCTCGGCGGCGTGCAGCACATGATGCCCGGCCGCAGCTACATGATCTTCAAGCGCCCCCTGGCCGAGGGCGCCGAGCCCGACCTGTCGGTGGTGCGCCGCGAGCGCCCGGCCACCCCCGAGAGCCAGCCCGCCCCCGAGGGCGACGCGGGCGGCGCGCAGGTCGTCTCGGTATAGGGCCTCGACCTCACCCCCCAACCCCCTCTCCGACGCGGAGAGGGGGAGTCGCGCCAGCGCAATAAACAGGGCGCCCCCCCTCTCCCTGTGGGAGAGGGGGGCAGGGGGGTGAG
>DAOLDO010001152.1:0-2044 GCA_035327325.1 Chloroflexaceae bacterium
GGACGGCGGCGGCCAGCCACGCGCCGAGCCTGCCCAGGTCCTCGCGGGGGACCCCGAACAGCTGGCCCATCAGGCTCGCGGTCAGGGGCGCCGCGAACTGGCCGACGAACTCGCCCCCGCCGGCGCCCCTGAGGCCGCCGACCAGGTGCTGCGCCGTCGCGCGGACCACCGGCTCCAGCGCGGCGATGCGCTCGGGCGTGAAGGCCGCCTCGACCAGCCCGCGCAGCTCGCTGTGGCGCGGCGGGTCGGTGGTGGCCATGGTCAGGCCGGCCCGCTGGGGCAGGTCGTTGATGAAGTTGCCGCGGGCCGACGACCACTGCCGCGGCGCCTCGAGCACGGCCATGCAGTCGGCCCAGCGCGTCACCACCCACAGATCGCGCTCGGCGAGGTGGTGGACCGGGGCCTCCTCGCGCAGGCGCCGGTAGAAGGGGTACGGGTCGTCCTGGACGCTCCAGAGGAAGGGGTCGTAGCCGATCTCGGTCCTGGCCGCGCTGTCCCCCTCAGCTCCGGCGGCCGCCGGAGCGGGCGAGGGGCCCGCGCCGGCCAGGTTGGTGAGCCGGCGGGCGACCAGGGCGGCGATGGCGCTCTCGGTCGCCGCCGACCCGGCCACGATCGCGCGCAGCGCCTCGGGGCCGAGGGCCAGGGCCTCGGCGCCCCCCGGCCCGGCCCGCACGGTGGCGGTGCGCGGCCGGCCGTGCAGCAGGCCGATCTCGCCGAAGTAGTCGCCCGTCGCCAGGCGGTCAATCAGCCGCTCGCCGCTGAGCACCTCGACCTCGCCCCGCGCCACGATGAAGAACTCGCGCGCCGGGTCGCCCTGCCTGATGATCGGCTCGCCCGGCCCGTAGGCGCGGGCCGCGATCGCCGGCGAGAGGGCGGCGATCTGCTCGCGGCCGAGGGCCGGCAGGGCCCGGGCCAGGGCCAGTTGGGCGCCGCGCCGGCGCACCAGGGCCGCGATCTCGGCCTCGACCAGGTCGAACTCCGCGACCACCTCGAGGAAGCTCTCGCGGCCCATCACCAGGACCTCGGCGGGGCCCGCGGGGCCCACGCGCACCGTGGCTGTGCGCCGCACGCCCTGGAGCAGGCCGAGCTCGCCGAAAAAGGCCCCGTCGCCCAGCCGGTCGATCGGTCGCGGCGCCTGGCCTGGCTCCTCGAGGACGACCTCGAGTTGGCCGTGGGCGAGCATGTAGAAGGCGTCGGCCTCGTCGCCCTGCCTGATGATCAGCTCGCCCGGCCCGTAGACCCGCCGCTCGGACCGGGCCACCAGGGCGTCCTGCTGGGCCCGGTCAAGGTCGGCCCCCGCGAAGAGGGCGGCCTCCTCGTCGTCGAGGGCCCGCGCCCGCTCTGCGGCCGGGGGCGGCGGCTGGCGGCGGTGCGCGCGCACGCCCATGCCGCTCGGCCCGGGCATCGGGTCGGCGACGCGCCTGACCACGTAGTCGCGCGGCTCGAGCTGGAAGCTGGCCGCGCGCAGCAGGCCGACCATGGTGGTCTGGGTGAAGAGGGTCGCCAGGCTCGAGCCCAGGCAGGCGTGGGCGCCCGCGCCAAAGGGCAGCAGGGCCCGCGGCCGGCGGTGCTCGTCGCGGGGCGGCAGGAAGCGGTCCGCGTCGAAGGTGAGCGGGTCGGGGAACAGCTCGGGCAGGAAGTGGGTCACGCTCGCCGCGATGTAGACTTTCTCGCCCTTGCGGATCGTGTAGCCGCCGAACTCGAAGTCCGCCTTCACGTGGCGCGGCAGGCCGGCGGGGATGGGGTAGCGGCGCAGCGTCTCGCGGATCGCGGCCCGCAGCACCGGCATGCGCTGCAGGGCGGTGATGGTGACCGGCCCGGCGTCGCAGACCGCGTCCACCTCGGCCAGCACCCGCCCCATCAGCGCCGGGTCCTTCAGCAGAGAGTAGAGCAGGTTGGCGCAGGACCTGTTGGTGTAGACCCCGTTCATCACGTACGAGAAGTAGGTGCAGGCCTTGGCGTCGCGCTCGCTGAGCGGCCTGCCGTCGTGGTAGGTCGCCCGGCGGGCCACGTCGATCTGGTTGAGCGGGCGCCCCTCGGCGGG
>DAOLDO010001153.1:0-2043 GCA_035327325.1 Chloroflexaceae bacterium
GGTAGCCGAAGCGCTCGTAGGCCGGGTGCGCGGCGGCGCCGGCGGCCTCCAGGGCCCGCCGAAAGCCGCTGTGGCGGTCCCAGCTGCTGGTGAAGTTGAAGGGGTTGGTGTACTCGCGCGAGTCGCCGACAAAGCCGATGCGGGTGTGGCCAAGCTCGAGCAGGTGGCGGGCGGCCAGTTCGCCGGCGGCCACGTTGTCAATGCCGACCCCGTGCAGGCCCTCGGCGGCGGCGTCAACCAGGGCCACGGGCATGCCGGTGGCGCGCAGGGCCGCGACCTCCTCGGGGCGGGGGTCGAGCGAGATGATCAGCACCCCGTCGCAGCGGTCGGCCCGGGGGACGTCGCGCAGGCAGGCCTCGCGGCGGGCGGCGGTCTCGACGTTGAACACGACGAGATTATACCCATTTCCGGCCAGGGTCGCCTCGATGCCGCGCAGCCGCTCGACCACCGAGGGGCGGGTGAAGAAGGGCGCGATCGTGGCGACGGTAAGGGTCTTGCCGAGGGCGAAGCTGCGCGCGATCTGGCTGGGGGTGTAGTTCAGCTCGGCGATGACGTCGAGCACGCGCTGGCGGGTTGCAGGGCTGACCAGAGGGCTGTTGTTGAGCACACGCGAGACGGTGCCGAGGCCGACGCCTGCGGCGCGGGCAACATCTCGGATGGTGGCCCCCATGGCACCTCCTGCCTCCCGGTCGGCCTCGACGGGCTCGCTCGTGCGCTGTGGAACTGGTTCCAATATAAGCACAGTTCATCTGCTTGTCAAGGGCGGTAGGGGCATTATACCTCAAAGTGCCAATTTGCGTGGGAGCGCTCCCAGAACTACAATAGGCCACCAGCGTAGCGCCTACCCTACGGAGACGACCCCATGACTGAGCGCGTCGGCTTCATCGGCCTTGGCATCATGGGCCGCGGCATGGCCGCCAACCTGCTCAAGGCCGGCTTCGACCTGACGGTCTGGAACCGCACCGCCGCCCGCGCCGAGGAGCTGGCCGCCGCCGGCGCCGCCGTCGCCGCCAGCCCGGCCGAGCTGGCCGCCCGCTGCACCCTCATCTTCAGCTGCGTCAGCGACACCCCCGACGTGAGCGAGGTGCTCCTCGGCGAGGACGGCGCCGTCCACGGCGCCCGCCCCGGCTCCCTGCTGGTTGACATGAGCACGATCAGCCCCCAGGGCGCCCGCGACATCGCCGCCGCCCTCGCTGCCCGCGAGCTGCACTTCCTCGACGCCCCCGTCAGCGGCGGCAGCGAGGGCGCCGCCAAGGGCACCCTCAGCATCATGGTCGGCGGTGCCGCCGACCAGGTCGAGCGGGCCATGCCCTGCCTCCAGGCCATGGGCAAGACGATCACCCACGTCGGCGCCGCCGGCGACGGCCAGACGGTCAAGCTGGTCAACCAGATCCTCGTGGTCGGCACCATGCTCGCCGTCAGCGAGGCCCTCGTCTTCGCCCAGGCCTCCGGCGTAGACCTCGCCAAGGTCCTGGCCGCCGTCTCGGGCGGCGCCGCCGGCAGCTGGATGCTCGCCAACCGCGGCCCCCAGTGCCTCGCCCGCGACTGGCGCCCCGGCTTCACGATTGACCTCCAGCAGAAGGACCTGCGCCTGGTGCTCCAGGCCGCCGACCAGGTCGGCGCGCCCATGCTCGCCACCAGCCAGATCTACCAGCTCTACCGCGCCCTCCAGCAGGCCGGCCTCGGCCACGAGGGCAACCACGCCCTGATCAAGGCCGTCGAGCGCCTGGCGGGGGTCGAGGTGTCTGGGTGATGCTCGGCTGCGCCTCGCTTGGGTGACGCTCGCTCGCACCCCGGCGAGCGCGGCGCGCCCTACTTCGGCTCAGGCGCCATTGTGATCAGCATGGTCAGGCGCCCGGCGCCCACGTTCACCACGCCGTGGGGCGTGTCGGCCGGGGCCCAGGCCATGCCGCCCGGGCCGAGCCGCCGCGTCTCGCCGCCCACGCTGAACTCGCCCTCGCCCTCGACCACGTAGTACAGCTTGTCGCCCCCCGCGTGGCTGTGGGGGGCCTGGGCCTGCCCCGGCTCCAGGCAGTCCATGCC
>DAOLDO010001154.1:0-2042 GCA_035327325.1 Chloroflexaceae bacterium
AACACCCCCTCGCGCACACTGGCCGCACCCGCAATCTGCATTGCGCGCTGGGGGTCCACCACGCAGATCAGCAGATCAACCGGCACTCCGGCCGGCACCTCGTCGAGCGGCGCCGCCGCCAGGGCGCTGATAAACCCGGCGGGCAGCGAGTGGCTCTGGCGCTTGTTGCAGGCCGCCGCCTCGGGCGTGTAGAAGCCCTGGGCGTCGGTCAGGTAGCCGCCCTCGGTGATGTAGGCGTCGGCCGCTTCGTTCCAGCCCAGGTGGTACTGGCCCACCCAGCAGTCGTGGTTCGCGCGGTCCACGTAGACCTTGCGCCCCTGCTCGGCCGCGCGCACGATCCCGCAGGCCACGATCTGCACCGGCTCGTAGCCGGGGGGCGGCCCGTCTGGGCAGTAGGTGACCGCCACCGGGCGCCGCTTGACGCGCATCTTCTCGACCAGCAGCCGGCTCAAATAGGTGAGATCGACCTCAGCGGACATCGTGTCGCTCCGTGACAGGCGAGACCAGGAAAACCCTTCGGAGATGTTCTTGGGACTCAGGGGCCGGCTACCACTTGCGCCAGAGCGCGTTCATCTGTTCGGGCGACTCCGCCCCGGCCTCCTCGAAGCCTTTGCACCAGCGCCAGAAGCGGGCGTGCAGCCACCAGCGCAGCCTCAGGTGCCACGGCGCCACAGTGTACTCGGTCAGGGTCGTCTGCGACGGCGTCTTGAGCTTCATGGGGTTTACCGGTAGAGCGGGCTGGCCGGGCGGCGCAGGTCAACGTAGCGGTAGGGCTCGCCGGACTTCTGGAGGGCCGCGAGGATGGCGAGCTTGCTCTCGATCTCGCCCTCGTCGCCGAAGCAGATCGTCGTATTGCCGTCAACCGTCAGGGTCATGCCCTTCTTCGGGTCCTGGTTGGCCTCGGTCACGTACATGCCCAGGTCCTTCAGCAGGCGGCCGACGACGCGGCGGGTGGCCGGGTCCAGCTCCGGCTTATCGCCCACGGGCTTCTGCATGAGGCCCAGCTCGAGGGTGGGAATCTGGCGCACCTGGCGGCCGCCGAACAGCTCGTCGGCCGAGGCGCCGGCGGGCGTGATGTCGGGCTCCTCGGCGCCGAAGACGTTGAGGAACTCCTTGTACTCGAGGGGGCGCACGTCGGCCATGGGCGCGCTGGGCAGGGTGCGCGTGGCGATCTGGCGGGCCAGCCCGTCGAAGATCGCGTCGAAGCGCGGGTCGCTGAGGGCCAGCTTGCAGGCGTCGGCCAGCTCGCGCACGGTGCGGTCGAGGGGGATGCTGGCCAGCACCGGCAGGTTGATCCGCTCGGCGAACTTCGCGGCGACGCCCGAGCCGTCGTCGCGGTTGACGATCAGGCCGACGATGCGGGTGCGGCCGCCCATGCTGGCGAAGTACTTGGCGGCGCTGGCGATATTGTTGGCGGCGTAGAGGCTCTGGCGGTCGTTGCCGCAGAGGATGATCACCTCCTCGGCGAGCGAGCGCGAGAGGGGCGTGGCGAAGCCGCCACAGACTACGTCGCCAAGGAAGTCCATGACCACGTAGTCGAGGGCCCACTGGCTGAGGCCGAACTTCTCGAGGGTGTCGAAGCCGAAGGTGATGCCGCGCCCGCCGCAGCCGCGCCCCACCTCGGGGCCGCCGATCTCGCAGCCGTAGACCGTGGCCGCGCCCATGACCGTGGTCTTGAAGATCACATCCTGGGCCCGCAGGGCCTCCTCGCGGCCGCCCTCCTTGAACTCGCGCCAGACATCGCCCAGGGTGGGCAGACTCACCCCGCCGAAAAGGGCGTTGCAGCTATCGTGCTTGGGGTCGCACCCCAGCTGCAGCACGCGGTTGCCGAGCATGGCCAGCTTGCCGACCAGGTTGGTCGTGAAGAAGGACTTGCCCATCCCGCCCTTGCCATACACGGCGAGCATGCGCGCGTTGCTCGTCACGGCCGCCTTCGGGTTCGCTGGCATTCCTGCGCCTTTTCACTCACCGGGGGACACAGCGGGCACGGGGGGCTGCAATCCGGCCATGGGGGCTTAATTCTGCCCCCCCTCGTCCTTGGG
>DAOLDO010001155.1:0-2041 GCA_035327325.1 Chloroflexaceae bacterium
GGGGGGGGGGGCGGCGTTCGGGGGAGGCCGTGGCGGCGGGCGGGGGGGGGGGGGGCGGGGGTCGGGGGCCCCCGCCGTGGGAGTGGGCAGAGGCGCGGGGCGACCGGGGCTCCATGCCCCGCCGAGGGAGCCAGATTCTACGCTCGGTCAGGGGAGCAGGATGGGAGGCTGGCAGGATGGCTCTTTCGGGCGATGCGGCTGGCACGCCGGTTGCTTATGCTAAGAACGTTACCAGCGCGGCACACTCGCCGCCCCAACCTCCACTTTCACGGTCGCCCGTCAACGGGCGACCGTTTCTGATGCCCGGGAGCGGGCAGACGGCCGCTGTTACCACACGGGGGATATTATGGGCAGGCGCCGCCTGAAGATGACCATCGGGCTCGGGCCGCAGGAGATTGTGGACGCCGCGGACGCCGCGGGCGTGCGCGCCGCGCGGCAGGCCGACCGCGAGCCCCTCGCGGCACTGCTGATCGCCGCCTACAGGGGCACGGTGGACGACGACGGCGAGACCCTCGACGACGCCCTGGCCGAGATCGGCCGCACGCTCGGCGGGTCCTACGGCCCGTACCTGGAGCCCTGCTCGTTCCTGGTCGAGGACGAGGGCCGGGCCGTCGCCGCCAGCCTGGTCACGCGCTGGACGGAGGCGCCCCTGCTCGCCTTCGTGATGGTGGCCCCGGACTTCCAGCGGCGCGGCCTGGGCGAGCTGGTGCTGCGGCGGAGCATGGCCGCCCTGTGGGCCAGCGGCGAGACGGAGCTGGTGCTCTTCGTCACCGACGGCAACACGCCGGCGCAGCGGCTCTACGAGCGGCTCGGCTTCGTCGCCGGCGAGCCCGGGGCGTAGGCGTGCCGGCCCCGAGGCGCGGCTAGGCCGGGCCCCCGACGGCGACGGCGCGCTCGGCGTACGAGGCGACGAAGGCGCGGTCGTGGGAGACGACGAGGGCGGTGCCCTCGAAGGCCTCGAGGGCGGCCTCGAACTGCTCGCGGGCCTCGATGTCGAGGTGGTTGAGGGGCTCGTCGAGCAGCAGCAGGTTGCACCCCTGAAGCACCAGGACGGCCAGCTGCAGCCGTGAGCGCTCGCCGAGCGAGCAGGCGCCCGCCAGGCGGAAGACGTCGTCGCCCGCGAACAGGAAGAAGTGCAGGAAGCTGCGGGCCTCGGTCTGGCTGAGGGGCCTGGCGCGCAGGACGTTGTCGAGCACGCTGCGCTCGAGGTCGAGCAGCTCGTGCTCCTGCGCGAGCACACCGAGCCGCACGTTGGCGCCGAGGCGGACGGCGCCGCCCTGCGGCTCGAGCTCGCCCGCGATCAGGCGGAGCAGCGTGCTCTTGCCGGCGCCGTTGGGGCCGACCAGGGCCACACGCTCGCCGTGCCAGAGCTCGAGGTCGAGGCCGCCGAACAGCTCGGGGCCGCCCGGGTAGGCGAAGCGCAGGCCCTCGACGCCGAGCACGGCCCGGCCGCCCGCCGGGGGCGCGCCGAAGTCGAGCTTGAGGCCCCAGCGCTGGCGCGGACGCTCGACGCGCTCGTCGGAGGTCAGGTAGCGCTCGAGCTTGCGCTCGCGAGCCTTGGCCATGCGGGCCTGCTTGGCGGCAACCTTGGCCGAGCCGCCGGTGACCCACTTCATGACGTGGTCGCCGACGGGGGAGGAGGCGCCGTCGAGGCCGGCGGCCCGCCCCTTCATGCGGGCGATGTCGGCGCGGACGCGGGCGACGTAGTCCTGCTGGTCCTTCCAGGCGGCCTGCTGCTGCTCGCGCTCGTGGGCGCGGGCGGCGGCGAAGGCGCTGTAGCCACCGGCGTAGGCGCGCAGGGCGCGCGTCTCGGGGTCGAGGAAGAGCACGCGCTGGACAGTGCTGTCGAGGAAGGCCCGGTCGTGGGAGACGATCAGGGCGGCGCGCGGGTAGGCGGCCACGAAGCCCTCGAGCCACTCGAGGGCGGCGACGTCGAGGTGGTTGGTCGGCTCGTCGAGCAGCAGCAGGTCGGGCTCGGTGAGCAGCAGCTGACAGAGTGCGACGCGACGCTTTTCGCCGCCCGAGAGCTTGTTCACGTCCG
>DAOLDO010001156.1:0-2039 GCA_035327325.1 Chloroflexaceae bacterium
ATCCCCGAGGGCCAGTACTGGCTGCTCCAGCGCGGCGTCGGCGCCGTCGCCACCGCCGCCCGCAAGGTCGTCGCCCCCGCCCTCGACCAGGGCCCCGCCGGCGATGCCGTGCGCGAGGTGCTGCTCCTTACCGACCAGGAGCGAGCCCTGATCGCGATGCACCCGGGCTACCAGGAGCCCAGCGCCCACTCGCGCATGGACACCTTCCTGACGGTGGACGGCCAGTCGCTCCAGTTCGTCGAGTACAACGCCGAGAGCCCCGCCGCGATCGCCTACGAGGACCTGCTCTCCGAGGCGTTCCTGGCCACCCCCGCCATGCGGGAGTTCGCCCGGCGCTACCCCACCCGCCCCCTGCCCGCCCGCCAGCGCCTGCTCGACACCCTGCTCGCCTGCTGGCGCGAGGCCGGCTCCCCCGGCGGCGAGCCCGCGGTCGCCATTGTGGACTGGCGCGGCCTCCCCACCGCCACCGAGTTCGAGATGTTCGCCGCCTTCTTCGCCGAGCAGGGCCTGCGCGCCGTGATCTGCGCCCCCGACGACCTGCATATGCGCGACGGCCGCCTCGTCGCCGTGCTCGACGGCGCCATAACGCCCGTCACCATCGTCTTCAAGCGCGTGCTCACAAGCGAGCTGCTCACCCACTACGGCGACCAGGCCCTCGACCACCCGCTCATGCGGGCCTACGCCGCCGGCGCCTGCGTGGTGGTTAACTCGTTTAGGGCTAAACTGCTGCACAAGAAGTCGCTCTTCGCGCTGCTCTCCGACGAGCAGTTCCAGAGCGGGCTCAGCGCCGAGGAGCGCGCCGCCGTCGCCGCCCACGTGCCGTGGACCCGCGTGGTCCGCCCGGGCGCGACCAGCTACCAGGGCGAGCAGGTGGACCTGCTGCCGTTCGTGGCCGCCAACCGCGACCGGCTGCTGCTCAAGCCCAACGACGAGTACGGCGGCAAGGGCATCACCGTGGGCTGGGAGGCCGACGCCGCCACCTGGGACGCGGCCCTGAAGGCCGCCCTCGAGACGCCCTTCGTCGTCCAGGAGAAGGTGCGCATCGCCTACGAGCCCTTCCCCGCCCTGGTGGACGGCCAGGTGGTGATCGGCGAGCGCCTGGTGGACAGCGACCCCTTCCTCTTCGGCTCGTCCGTGGACGGCAGCCTGTGCCGCCTCTCGACCGTGACCCTGCTCAACGTGACCGCCGGCGGTGGCTCCACCGTGCCGGTGTTCGTGGTCGAGGGAGCGTAGGGCCATACCTTTCGGATAAGGCCCTGTGCGCCGCCCAGCCCTCACCCCCCGCCCCTGCTCCTGCCGCAGGCGCCTGCGCCAACCCCCGAAGGGTGACGCTTCTGCCATCAGTGTGGTCGCTCCGGTGAAAGCCGCGGGGTGGGGCGCTCCTGTACCGCTATTGTATCCCACCGGTAGCTTCCGCTCCCATCGGTCTTGTGGTGTAATCGCTGCGTTGCCGCCGGCCGGCGCCGGCGCAGATCGCACCGAGCAACCGAGGCTTACGAGGAGCCCACACCAATGTCAATCAAGACCACCAGCGAGCGCGTCGGCCTTGACCCGATCGAGATCGCCGCCCTGCGCGCCCGGCTGCGCGGCGACGTGCTCGTCACCGGCGCGCCCGCCTACGAGGCCGCCCGCCGCCTGGCCAACGGCCGCTTCGACCGTCGCCCCGCCATCATCGTCCGGCCCCTGAACGCCCAGGACGTGGCCCACGCCGTGGTCTTCGCCCGCGAGCACGGGCTCGAGATCGCGGTGCGCAGCGGCGGCCACAGCGTGCCCGGCCACAGCGCCGTCGAGGGCGGCATGCTGATTGACCTCTCGGCCATGCGGCAGGTCGCGGTGAACCAGGGCGCCCGCGTCGCCCGCGTGCAGCCCGGCGTCACCAACGGCGAGCTGGTCCTCGCCCTTCAGGAGTACGGCCTGGCCACCACCACCGGCACCTGCGCCACCGTGGGCATGGGCGGCTCGACCCTGGGCGGCGGCATCGGCTGGCTCATGGGCCGCTTCGGCGCCACGGTGGACAACGTCCTGGCCTTCGAGGTGGT
>DAOLDO010001157.1:0-2037 GCA_035327325.1 Chloroflexaceae bacterium
GCCCGGGGCCGGGGCGGGGCGCGTGCTGGTGACACTGCGGGCCGCGGCGCCGCGGCCGGGCGGCGGGGCGGTGGCGCTGCGGCTGTGCGCCGGCGGCGCCTGCGAGACGGTCGAGCTGGGGCCGGAGCTGCGCACGGTGCGGGTGCTGCTGCCGGCGGGGGCGGGGCCGCTGGAGCTGCGCAGCCCGACCTTCTACGCCCCCGACGGGCGCGAGCTGGGGGTGCTGGTGGACTGGGCGCGGGTCGAGGCGGCGGAGAGCGTGGCCGGTCAGTGAGCTATGGTACAATCGCGCGGCGCCCCCGGCCGCCACGCTACGCGCCAGAACTGTAAGGGCGCCCCAGCGTGGGCGCCCCGACGCCAGCATCAAGTCACTAGAAACCCACCTGAGGCATGACGCACCGCACGAGACCCCTGCTCGCCCTGCTCGCCCTGCTGCTGCTGACCACGATGCTCGCGCCCGCCGCGCCGCCCGCGCGGGCGACCGCCCGCCAGCCGGGGGTGCCGCCGTCGCTGTTCGGGCTGAACATGTACATCACCGGGCGCGAGCGCTCGGACGCCGAGGCGGCGGCCCTGGTGGGCATGGCCGGGCCGGCCGGCGCCCACTGGACGCGCGAGGAGATTTGCTGGGCCTGCTGGGGGCGGGAGGCGGAGAACCGCTTCTACGACCGGCGGCTGGGCATGCTGGCCGACGCGGGCATCGGCATCATCGGCATGCTGCTGACGACGCCGAAGGAGTACCGCGACCCCGGCTGCGTGGCCCACGCCAAGGCGATCAACCAGCCCGAGTACTGGTGCCAGCCGACGGACATGGACGCCTACGCGCGCTGGGCGGCGATGGTGGTGGAGCGCTACGACGGCGACGGCTACCGCGACGCGCCCGGCTCGCCGCGGGTGGCGGCCTGGGAGATCTGGAACGAGCCGGACATGGACGGGACGTGGCTGCCGAAGGCGGACCCGGGGGCCTACGCCTTGATGCTGCGCAAGGCATACGACGCGATCAAGGCGGCAGACCCGACGGCCCTGGTGCTGAGCGGCGGGGTCTACGTCTTTGACGGGGTGGGCCAGGACGCGTTTATGGACCGGGTGGTCGAGCTGGCGGGCTGGGACAGCTTCGACGTGCTCTCGATCCACCCCTGGCTGATTGACCACGCCCCGGACGACCCGCGGCTGATCAACCCGCGCGAGCGCTTCGACGTGACGGTGCCGGGGCGGATCAACCTGGCGAAGGGGTGGGTGGCGGCGCGCGGCGGCGGCAAGCCGGTGTGGGTCACGGAGGTGGGCTGGAGCACCTGCGGCGGCGCGTGCGAGCCGCAGTTCGCCAAGAGCGAGGAGCAACAGGCGAACTACATGGTGCGGACCTTCGTGCTGGCGGCGGCGGCGGGCGTCGAGCACGTGAGCTACTTCCAGCTGGAGGACAAGTTCGACGGCGGGCAGCAGCCCTGGGGCCCGGCGGCGATCCTCTACTCGAACCTGAGCCCGAAGCCGGCCTACCTGGCCTACGGGACGATGGTGGCGCAGCTGCAGTTCGGGAGCTACCAGGGCACGGGGCCGGCCCACAGGCAGGGCGTGGTGGCCAACCACCGCTTCGCCCTGGCCGACGGCGGGACGGTGGACGTGCTGTGGGCGGTGAGCGGCCAGCGCGCGGTCGAACTGCCGCTGACGCCGGGCCTGAGCGCGAGCCTGGTCGAGCGCGACGGCGGCGAGCGGGCCCTGGGCGGGGGCGCGGCGCGCCTGACGCTCGGCGAGGGGCCGCTGTACGTGCGCCAGGTCGCCGGTGGCGCGCGGTTCTTCGCCGAGACCGAGCAGAGCGTGCGGGGGGCGTTCCTGCGGACATGGGAGCGGGGCGGCGGGCTGGCGATCTACGGGCTGCCGCTGACGCCCGAGCGGGTGGAGCGCGGGGCGGACGGGCGCGACCGGAGGGTGCAGTGGTTCGAGCGGGCCCGCTTCGAGGAGCACGCGGAGAACCGGGCGCCGAACGACGTGCTGGTGGGGCTGCTGGGCGTCGAGTACCTGGCGCGGCGAGGGGTGGACTGGCGG
>DAOLDO010001158.1:0-2034 GCA_035327325.1 Chloroflexaceae bacterium
GAGGGTGAAGCCGTACTCCATGGTCACCACCGCGCCGCGCTCGCGGGGCTCCACCCGCGACGCGTCGGGGGTGACGGCGGCGCCGAG
Organism: Chloroflexaceae bacterium; assembly: GCA_035327325.1. Taxonomy (GTDB): domain Bacteria; phylum Chloroflexota; class Chloroflexia; order Chloroflexales; family Chloroflexaceae; genus CAIWXH01. Next base: position 88 of record DAOLDO010001158.1, read on the forward strand.
GGCCAGGCCCCAGCCCTGCTGCTCCTGGTCGTGCCCGAGGATGAGGGCGTCGGCCACCCTGTAGGCGCCGCCGGTCGAGTGGACGCCGCTGAACCAGCAGCCGAGGAACTTCAGGTGGGCGGCGACCGCGAGGGTGCCCGAGGCGGTGGCGGCGCCCTCGTTGGCCAGGGTGACCAAAGCCGCGTAGGCCGGCTCGCCGGGGAGCACGCGGTCGCGGCGGTCGAGGCGCAGGTCGCCGGCGCGCCAGGCCCAGCTCACCTCGGCGGGGCCCTCGGTGAAGGTGCCGTCGGACGTGGCGAGGGGCTCGCCGGCGGGGCCGCGCAGGGCGAGGACGAGGCCGTCGGCCAGCTTCACGGGGTGGGCCCAGATCCCGCCCATCTCGCCGACGAGGTGCTCGGCGCCGATCGGGCCGATGGCGCCCGAGCCGTGGCCGATCGCGTAGAGGCGGGGGCCGGCGACAATGTAGGGCGCCTCGACGGCGGCGGGGCCTTCGGCGCTGAGCTGGTGCTCGCCGAAGCTAAACTGGCGGCGCGTGATCTGCATGGCTCACCGGGTGGCACTTGACTGGCGGACGACAAGCTCGGGGGCGATGAGAGCCTGGCGGGGCACGGTCGGGTCGCCCTCGATCACGCCGACCAGGGTCTCGATCAGGCGATCGCAGATCTGGTCGAAGGGCTGGCGCACCGTCGTGAGCGTGGGCCTCGTATGGGCGGCCAGGGGGAGGTCGTCGAAGCCGACGACGGCAAGATCGTGGCCAGGGCGCAGTCCGGCGTCCTCGATGGCGCGCATCGCGTAGATCGCCAGCAAGTCGGATGCCGCCGCGATGGCCGTCGGGGGCGCGGGCAGGCGCAGCAGCTGCTGGACGGCCGCGCGGGTCTCGGTCTCGGCGTTGAGGTTGTTGATCACGAGGGCGGGGTCGGCGGTGAGGCCGGCGCCGGCCATGGCCTGGAGGTAGCCCTCGTAGCGGTGGTGGGCGTACGAGTAGGCGAGGGGCATGCCGAGGTAGGCGACGCGCCGGTGGCCCGCGGCGGTCAGGTGGGCGACCGCGGCCACGCTGCCGGCCTGGCTGTCGAGGTCAACGTAGGGGTAGTCAACGGCGGCGGCGGTGCGGCCGAAAGCGACGAAGGGCAGGCCCTCGGCGGCGAGGTGGGCGATGCGCTCGTCGTCAACCCTGGTGTCGGCGAGGATGATGCCATCGGCGCGGCGGCCGCGGAGCAGCTGGGCGAACTGGGCACGGTAGTCGGCGTCGCCGCGCAGGGGCCGGATCAGCAGGTCGAGGTCGTGGCGGGCCGAGCTGCGGGCGAGGACGGCGATGAAGTCTTTGAACTGCATATCGCCGGCGGGCTGGTCGCCGACCTCGGGCATGAAGGCGATCACGCCGCTGCGCTGTCCCTGGAAGCGCCGGGCGAGGGCGCTGGGCTGGTAGTCGAGCTCGGCGGCGGCGCTGAGCACGCGGGCCCTGGTGGCGGGGCTGACATCGGGGGCATTATTGAGGGCCCGCGACGCCGTGCCGACGCCGACACCCGCCTTGCGGGCGATGTCCACGATGGTCGCCTTGCCCATAGCGCCCTCGCTGTCCCCGGAAACGTTTCCAATCGGCTTCTGTAGTATAGCTGGAAACGTTTCCGATGTCAAGCCGGAAGATCGACTCCGCAGCACTCCTCGTTGCAGGAGCCGTGCCACCCCTTCAAAGCCAGAAGGGGCGTGGAGCCACATACGGCCCCACGCCCCTCCCTCGCGTCCCGCGACCCGCCCTACGCTCGCCGCAGGCTCTGCTCGATGTTCCGCATCAGCTCGAGGTACTCCTCGAGCGTGACGAGCTGGTAGTGCGCCAGCCGATTGCGCAGGTCGCGCGCCTGCGACGCCAGCCGGAACCACTGCCCGTGGGCCCGCAGCTGCCGCTGCGGGTGCAGCGCGCCCTCGGCCCCTGGCCCGCCGGCGACGGCC
>DAOLDO010001159.1:0-2032 GCA_035327325.1 Chloroflexaceae bacterium
GATAGCGCTGCCCCCGCCCGGCAGGGTGGTCTCGGTGACGGTGTAGTAGAGGTGGTAGTTCCTCGTCTCCGGGTAGTACTTGATCTCGGGCGCCCAGAGGCCGGCGCCGGAGGCGGCGTAGACGGGCCGGTCGCGGAATGCATCGCCCTCGTACGTCCAGTTGACCAGGTCGGTCGAGCGCAGCATCGGGATCAGGCGGAAGTTGAAGCCGGGGTCGCGGTCGTCGTCGTTGAGCGGGTCGGCCGTGCAGTACATAAACCACGCTCCCTCGCCCTCCTGCCCGTAGATCACGGACGGGTCGGCGCAGCTCTCGACGAGCCCGTTGCCGATGCCCGGGGCGGTCGGGACGAGGGGGTTGGTGTAGGTGTCGGCGCCCTGGGCCAGGGCCAGCGGTGCGGGGGCGACCGCGGCGGCGAGCAGGGCCAGCAGCAGCAGGGCCACCCCGAGCGGGCCGGTGCGTCGAAGGGCCGTTTCGCGCACAGTCATAGAACCTCCATAGCGTCGTTGCTACAGCACGTTTCCTGGCTGATTCGCCGTCCTAACACCCCCCCTTTCTTGACTTTCTGTATTGAACCAGGATACGTGTATTATTGGCCCTGCATCGGCCCATGTCAAGGCTTTTTGCCACAGGTTTCCTGGTTCATTCAAATCCGGCCTTTACCGCTCGGCCTCGGCGCGCATGGCCGCCCAGAGCTGCTCGACGTCGGCCCTGGTGGTGGGCTCGGCCCCGATGCTCACTCGGCACATCCAGCGCCCGTCCAGCACCGCCGGGGTCAGGTAGGCCGCCCCGGAGGCGTTGATCCGCCCCACCCAGTCCAGCGTATGCCGGTCGAGCTCCTCGCCGCCCAGGCCCGGCGGCTCGTGGCGCAGGCAGACCGTCTGCAGGTGGACGGGGTTCAGGCGCGCCCAGCCGGGCGCGGCGTCCACCTGCTCGGCCAGCCAGCGGGCCGAGGCGATGTCGCGCCGCATGCGCTCCCGCAGGGCCTCGGCCCCCTCCAGGCGCAGCAGGAACCACAGCTTCAGGGCCCGGAAGCGCCGCCCCAGCGGGATGCCCCAGTCGCGGTAGTTGGTCACCGCGCCGTCCGCCGCCGTCTGCAGGTAGCTCGGGTTGGTGGACATCACCTGCACCAGGTGCTGCGGGTCGCGCACATAGTAGAGCGAGCAGTCGAAGACCACGCCCAGCCACTTGTGCGGGTTGAGCACCAGGCTGTCGGCCGCCTCCACGCCCGCCCACATCCAGCGGCACTCCGGCAGGATCATCGCCGACCCCGCCATCGCCGCGTCTACATGGAACCACATGCCGTGCTCGCGGCAGATCGCGGCGATCGGCTCCAGCGGGTCCAGCCCCGTCGTCGCGGTGTTGCCCGTGGTGGCCACCACGGCGCACGGCCGCCGGCCCGCCGCCAGGTCCTCCGCCACCGCCTCGGCCAGCAGCTCGGGGCGCATGGCGTGGTCGGCGTCGGTGCCGATCGGGCGCAGGTTGGCCCGCCCGAAGCCCGCCAGTAGGGCCGCCTTCTCGACCGAGCTGTGGCTCTGCCCCGAGCAGTAGACGGTCAGCGGCAGCTCCTCGGCCTGCAGGCCGCCCCTGCTGGCGCCGTGGCTGGTGATGCGCTCGCGGGCGCAGATCAGCGCCACCAGGGTCGAGGTGCTCGCCGTGTCCTGGATGACGCCCCGCCAGGCCTCCGAGAGGCCCAGCAGCTTGCGCATCCACATGGTCATCTGCTCCTCGAGCTCGGTGAGGGCCGGGCTTGACTGCCAGTTCAGCCCCAGCTGCCCCAGCCCCGAGCTGGCCAGGTCGCCCAGCACCGAGGCCAGGGCGGCGTTGGCCGGGAAGTAGCCGAAGAAGCGCGGGTGCTGCCAGTGCGAGAGCCCCGGCTCGACGATCCGCTCCAGGTCCTCGCGCAGGGCCGCGAAGGGCTCGGGCGCCTCGGGCGCCTCGGCGGGCAGCTGCGCCCGCGTGGCGCCCGGCTCGGCCCGCGACCAGACGGGCAGCCCGGGCGCCCGCGCCCGGTAGTCGGCGATCCAGTCAATC
>DAOLDO010001160.1:0-2031 GCA_035327325.1 Chloroflexaceae bacterium
TCCGCCGCCAGCCTGTTGAGCGTCGCCTGGTCGTACGGCGAGGCGCCCTCGGCCAGGGCCCGCGCCGCGAGGTAGTAGGTGGTGAAGTCAACCTGGGGCGGGATGGGGACGAGGTCGCGGGCCGCCAGGGCCACCCCGGGCAGCAGCACGAGGCCGAGCAAGGCCAGCAGGGCGAGCTCGAGGAGCGCGGCCGGCTCGCGCGCGACTCGCCGGCGGAGGGCGGTCAGGGGCATCGGGGCCTCGCGGCAGGTGTGCGGGCGACGCCCCTACACTGTACGGCCCGGGCACCGGCCGAGCAAGTGCTTCGGCCCAGGGCCACCCGCGAGCTGCGAGCTCAGGCGCCGCCTACCCCAGCTGCTTGACCAGGCGCCAGCGGTTCTCGCCTGGGCGGGTCTCGTAGCGCAGCTCGTCGAGCAGGGTCCGGGCGAGGAACAGGCCGTAGCCGTGGACGCGCACCTCGTCCAGGTCGGGCTCGCCCACCTGGGCCAGGTCGAAGGCCAGGCCGTTGTCGCGCAGCTCGATCACCAGGCGCCGTGGGCTGCGCTCGACGCAGAGCTGGGCGACGATCCGCGCCTCGCCATCAGCCTCGCCGTAGGCGTGCCGCACGATGTTCGAGCCGATCTCCTGGGTGGCCAGCTGGATGCTGTAGGTCGTCCGCTCTAGCTCGGGCACGTCCGGCGCGTGCTCCACGAGCTCGGCGATGCACTCGCTGATCAGGTGCAGGTAGGCCGCGGCGGCTGGGATGTCGAGCCAGATGCGCTCCGCGCACATAGGACGCTCCGGTGCGGCTGGGGGGCGATTGGGAGGACCCGCGCCGGGCCTCCCTGGTACGGCCAATGGTAGGCCATCTACAGCATGTCGTCGGATGAAGATCGGGTGACAGTTTCCGGCGCCCCCTTCACCTGCTCAGAGTGTGATCAGCCGCTGGCGCGCGGCGATGCTGACGGCCTCGGTGCGGTTGCTCGCCCCGAGCTTGCCGAGGATGTTCTGCACGTGGACCTTGACGGTGCGCGGGGCGATGCCCAGAGCCGCGGCGATCTGGTCGTTGCTCTGGCCCTGGCCGAGCAGGGTCAGCACCTCCAGCTCGCGCGCCGTCAGCGGCTCGGGGCCGCCCCCGCCTACGCCGGCCACCAGGCGCGCCGCCACCTCGGGCGAGAGGTGGGTCTGCCCCGCGTGGACGGCCGCGATGGCCGCCGCAAGCTCGTCCGCCGAGGCGTCCTTCAGCAGGTAGCCCTTCGCGCCGGCCCGCAGCGCCGCGAAGATGAACTCGTCGGTGGCGTAGGTGGTCAGCACCAGGATGCGCGCCTCGGGGTCGAGGGCCCTGATGCGCCGCGTCGCCTCGGGGCCGTCCACCCGCGGCATCTGCAGGTCCATCAGCACGACGTCGGGGCGCAGGGCGGTGTAGGCGGCCACGGCCTCCTCGCCGCCCGCGGCCTCGCCGGCGATGGCGATGCCGGGCTCGTCCTCGAAGAGGGCCGCCAGGCCCTCGCGCACGATGCGCTGGTCCTCGACGATCAGGACGCTGATCGGTCTGTCGGCCATGGCCTCCTCACTCTCCCGGTAGGGCGACGGTCACCGTGGTGCCGCGCCCGGGCTCGCTCGTGATGCGCAGGCCGCCCCCCGCCAGGCGCGCCCGCTCGCGCAGGCTGTGCAGGCCGAAGCCGCCCCCGTCGGCCCGCGCCTGGTTCGCTGCGGAGTCGAAGCCGCGCCCGTCGTCGCGCACCCAGAGGGCCACGGCGCCGCCGGGATCGCGGCGCGTGCCGAGCTCGACCCGGCCCGCCCCGGCGTGTCGCTCGACGTTCTGCAGGGCCTCCTGCGCGATGCGCAGCAGCTGGGCGGCCCGCTCGCTGTCGAGGTCGAGGGGCGGGCCCTCGTGGGTGTAGGCCGCGGCCACGCCGGTGCGCTCGCCGAAGCGCTCGGCCAGGGCGGCCAGGGCCTCGCCCAGCCGCGCGCCCTCGACGGCCGGCGCCGCCAGGGTCCAGACGCTCTGCCGCACCTCCGCCAGGGTCTCGCGGGCCAGGGCCTGGGCCC
>DAOLDO010001161.1:0-2029 GCA_035327325.1 Chloroflexaceae bacterium
CCGCCCGCCCCACAGCAGCGGCCTCGGCCTCCAGATCATCGAGACCCTGGTGAGCGAGGACCTCGGCGGGAGCTTCCGCCTGACCCGCGACGAGGCGGGCGGCTGGATGCGCGCCGGCGTCTGCTTCCCTCAGCGCATCGTCAACACCGTCGGCGAGCTCTAGCCGCAAGACCATTCAGTTGGGGACGAGCGCGGCTCAAGCAGGGCCGAGCGAGTCTTTGCGGCTTTGCGTGCGCTTAACCGAAAGGTACTGGCTCTAGCCGATGACCGACTTCCCCACAGAGGGCGCGCCGCCCTTCATCAACCGGCGCCTGACCGTCGCCGAGTGGCGCCAGTACGTGGCCGGCTACAGCTTCGGCCGGCTGCCGCCCAGCCGGGTGGTGCTGCACCACACCTGGCGCCCCACGGCGGACCAGTGGCGCGGCCTGGCCAGCATGCGGGCCATCCAGCGCTACTACGCGGGCAAAGGCTGGACGGCCGGCCCCCACATCTTCGCGGCGCCCGACGGGATCTGGCTGGCCACGCCCATGCGCGATGTCGGCATCCACGCCGGCGTGGGCAACGGCTCGCTCGCCCAGGGCTGGTACTCGATCGGCCTCGAGATGGTGGGCGACTTCAACACGACCCGCCCCCAGGGCCCCGTCTGGCAGCACGCCGTGGCGGTGATGGGCGAGCTGTCGCGCCGCCTGAGCATCGCCCCGCGCCGCCTGGTCGCCTTCCACCGCGACTTCACCAGCACCAAGAGCTGCCCCGGCTGGGCTGTCTCGAAGGACTGGGTCTGGGGCAGCGTCGAGGCTTACCTGAGCAACGCGCAGCCCCCGCCCCCGCCCCCGCCCGACCCCGGCGGCATCCCCCCGCGGGACGAGCAGCTGCTCGAGCGGCTGCTCGAGGAGAGCTACCGCCAGAAGACCGAGGGACAGGGCTACAACCCGGGCTGGGCCTTCCACCAGGTGGCCGTCGAGCGCAACCTCGGCGCGCCGATGGCGCCGAGCACGACCATCGTCGAGGGCGGTCGGCGCTACGATTTCCAGCCCTTCGCCCGCGACACCCTCTACACCGAGGTGCCTAACTGGGGCGATGTGCGCTTCCTCTCGCAGCTGCTCGGCGGCAGCATCCCGCCCTCGGGCCTGGGCCGGCGCCTGCTCGACGAGACCTACAGGGCCGGCGGCGCCGAGTTTCACCCCAGCTGGGCTTTTCACCAGTTCGCCATGCTCAACCGGCTCGGCCCGCCCATCGGCCGCAGCGGGACGATCAGCGTGGACGGGCGCCAGTACGCCGCCCAGGTCTTCGCCGCCGACACGCTCTACAACCTGGTGCCCAACTGGGGCGACGTGCGCATGCTCAGCCGGCTGGCGATGACAACCAGCGGCGCCGAGGCGCGCCTGCGCGAGGCCCTGCTGGCGCTCACCTACAGGCAGGCCGGCCAGGTCTACCGCCCCGACTGGGCCTTCCACCAGCTGGCCCGCGGCTACGCCATCGGCGCGCCCCTCTCGGGCTCGTACCAGATTGACGTCGAGGGAACGGCCTACGCGCTGCAGGTCTACGCCCTCGACACCCTCTACAACGTGGTGCCCCGCTGGAGCGACGTGCGCCGTATGAGCTTCCTGGCGAGCGGGCGGCGGTAGGGGCGCGTGGCCCGGCGGCCCATAGCGTGGGCGCAGAGATGCCCGGCGGGCCGGCTCTACGGGTGATGCCGGCGCAGTCGCCGCCTCAGGCGGGCCCAGGGGCCGCGGGCCACCTTGGCCTCCTCGGGGGTGGTGGGCCGGGGCCCGTAGGCCGCGGCCAGGTAGGCGTCGGTCAGGCGCTCGACGTCGTCTGCGGCGTCGGGCAGCCGCTCGCGCAGGCGGGCCCCGTACTCGTAGGGGGTGTCGGCGGGCCGGCGCCCCAGGCCGCCGCGCTCGGCGCGCCACAGGGTCGAGGCGTAGAAGTAGCGCACCAGCTCGCCCGGGCTCAGCCGCCCCAGGCGCCGGCGGGAGCGCGCGGGCGGCGCGGGCGGGGGCTCGGGGCGGCGCAGGCGCTCGGCCATGGC
>DAOLDO010001162.1:0-2026 GCA_035327325.1 Chloroflexaceae bacterium
CCGGCCTGCCCATGAGCCAGGCCCTCGCCCTGGCCGCCGCCCTCGCCGCGGCCCTTCAGGCGGTGCACGCCCACACCTATCACGGCAACCTCAAGCCCAGCAACGTCCACCTCGCCACCGCCGCTACGCCGGCCGGCTATCAGCGCAGGCTGACCGACTTCGCGCTGCTCCCCGTCGAGCACGACCCGCCCCTGGACCGGGCCAGCCTCACCTACACCTGGACCCCCGAGCGCGTGCGCGGCGAGCTCACCCCCGACGGGCACATGGGCGCGACCGAGGCCGTCGAGCGCGGCCGCATGGGCGATCTCTACGCCCTCGGCAAGCTCCTGCACCAGCTCTTCGCGGGCGCGCCGCCCATGCTGATCGAGAGCCGCGCCCAGCTCCCCAGCAGGCTGCTGTACGATGTGCCGCCCCCGCTCCTCGAGCTGCGCCCCGACCTCGACACCGCCCTGGCCGCCGCTGTTGACGCCTGCCTGAGGGGCGACCCCGCCCGGCGCCCGGCCGTCGGCGAGCTCGTCGCGGCCCTCGGCGCGGCCTGCGCCGCCTACGAGCTGAGGGTCGGCCGCCGGGTCTTCGCCGCCCCCGCGGCCCCGGCGGCGGCGGGCAAGCGCGTGCCCGCGATCGTCTGCAGCGACCAGCGCCGGCCCGACGAGCCGGAAGTCATCGTACCCCTCACCGGCGCCGGGCTCACCCTTGGCAGCGGCCACGAGTGGGAGCATACCTTCGAGGCGCGGTCGATCGCCGATAGCGAGGTTATCGCCGACTGGGACGGCATCGCCGTCACCTTTACGGTCGCCCGCTCGACCGGCGCCATCGTCTTCCGGGGCCAGCCGGTCCCGGGCCACGCCCCCGTGGTCTGGCCGTGGAACGAAGCTCTCGTCATCGGGCCCTACGAGCTCAAAGTGCTCCCGCCCGACGGCGGCCTCATCCCCGCGTCCGCCCCGGACCTGCCCCCGCCCCCGCCCCCGCCCGTCGCGCCGGCGCCCGCCCCGAGCGTCGGGCTGCTGATGGCCCTGACCCTCACCCAGACCTTTGTGCGGCCCGGCGAGCCCCTCTCCGCGGCCCTGACCATCACCAACGGCGGGCCGTCCGTCGAGCATGTGACCCTGGCGGTTGAGACCCGGGACGCGTCGCCGACGACCGGCGCCGGGGCCTTGCCCGCGGTCGAGCCGGGCTGGGTGCACGGCCTGGACGGCCTCGTCGAGCTGTACACCGACCAGCAGATCGTTCGCCCGCTCCTGATCGAGGTCCCCGCCCTCCCCACCAGCGCCGCGGGCCGCTACAGCCTGGCTATCAGGGGGACCTCGCGGGCGCGCAGGGGCGAGTTCGCGCGCGCCGAGGCCGAGCTCGAGGTGCGACCCTTCTACGGCGCCGCCCTTGAGATCAAGCCGAAGCGGCGCCGCGGTGTGCGGCAGGGTCGCTACACCCTCACCGTCCGCAACCTCGGCAACACGCCGGCCACCTTCAGGGTGAGTGGCGAGGATGACGCCTACGCCCTCAAGTTCGACCTCGGCGAGCCCTCGCTCGAGCTGCCCCCGGGCCACCGCGAGTCGCGGCCGCTGGTCGTCAAGCCCACGGGCTGGCACCTGATCGGCCCCAGCGAGCAGCATCTCTTTCAGGTCCAGGCCGTCGCGGCGAAGGGCGCCGTCGCCCAGGGGGGCGCCCGCTTCGACCGGCTGCCGCTCGTGCCGGCCTGGCTGGCGGGGCTGCTCCCGCTGCTCCTGATCGCCGTCTGCGCGCTCATCTACCTGACCAGACCCCTGGCGCCCCTCGACGGGCCGCTCCTGGGCCAGCCGCTCTACGGGGTCCTGCGCCCCCCGCCCACGGCGACCCCCACGCCGACGGTGACGGCGACCCCGCCGCTGCTCGAGGTGGCGCTGCCGCCGCCGACGGCCACGGCGACCCCGCCCCCCACGGCGTGGCCCACCCTCGCGCCGACGGCCACCCTTACGCCGACGGAGACGGCCATCCTCACCCCCCCCCCCACCCCGACCCGCACGCCCCTGCCCCCGGCGACCCCCGCGCC
>DAOLDO010001163.1:0-2025 GCA_035327325.1 Chloroflexaceae bacterium
ACACCCGGCAGCTCGCGCCCCTCGAGGAACTCGAGGGAGGCGCCGCCGCCGGTGGAGACGTGAGACATCTGCTCGGCCAGGCCGGCCTGCTCGACCGCGGCGACCGAGTCGCCGCCGCCGACGATGGTGGTGGCGCCGCCGGCCGCGGCCTCGGCCATGGCCGTGGCGATGGCCCTGGTGCCGCCGGCGAAGGGCTCGAGCTCGAAGACGCCCATGGGCCCATTCCAGATCACCAGCCGGGCGCGGGCCACCTCGCCGCTGTACTGCTTCACCGTCTCGGGGCCGATGTCGAGCACACGCCAGCCCGCCGGCACCTCGTCGGCGGCAACCACGCGCGTGTTCGCCTCGGCGCTGAAGGCGTCGGCGATGACCGCGTCGGTCGGCAGCAGCAGGCGCACGTTGGCCGAGCGGGCCTTGGCGATCAGGGCGCGGGCCGTCTCGACGCTGTCGGCCTCGACCAGCGAGTCGCCCATGGCCTTGCCCTCGGCCAGCAGGAAGGTGTTGGCCATGCCGCCGCCGATCAGCAGGGCGTCAACCTTGCCGAGCAGGTTGTCAATCACCCCGATCTTGTCGCTGATCTTGGCCCCGCCGATGATCGTCACGAAGGGGCGCTTGGGCGTCTCCAGCGCCCCGCCGATGTACTCCAGCTCCTTCTCCATCAGGAAGCCGGCCACGGCGGGCAGGTGGTGGGCCACGCCCTCGGTCGAGGCGTTAGCCCTGTGGGCCGCGCCAAAGGCGTCGTTCACGTAGACATCGCCAAGGCGGGCCAGCTCCCGCGCCATAGCCGCGTCGTTCTGCTCCTCGCGCGGGTCGAAGCGAGTGTTCTCGAGCATCAGGACCATGCCGGGGCCCAGGGCCGCGGCGGCGGCCTCGGCGGCCTCGCCGGTGATGGCCTCGGTCTTGCGGACCTCGTGGGCCTCGGGGAGCAGCTCGAAGAGCCGCTCGACCACGGGGCGCATGCTGTACTTGGGGTTGACCTTGCCCTTGGGGCGGCCGAGGTGCGACATGAGCACCACCCCCTTCGCGCCGTGCTCCAGCAGGTAGCGAATCGTCGGCAGCGCCGCGCGGATACGGGTGTCGTCGGTCACGTTGCCGCTCTCGTCCTGGGGCACGTTGAAGTCAACGCGCACAAGGGCCCGCTTGCCCGCCCACTCCACATCGCGGATCGTCTGCTTGTTCATAGGGATCTCCTTTTGCGGAACTATCCCGGCGGGCGCCATTGTAGCATACCTGCGCCGTAACTCTTGGGTATAATACCCATAAGCCAAAGGAGGACAACGATGAACGAGACCCGCTTGCGCCCCGCGAACCTCGACCAGGGCAGCCTCGAGCGGCTGCGCCAGCTCGAGCAGGAGTTCGGCAGCGTGATCATCGCCTACCAGCCCGAGAGCCCCTTCGCCGGCCTCAGCGACGAGCAGGTGCGCCGCCTGAAGGAGCTGGAGCGGGAGCTCGGCGTGGTGCTGCTGGCCTACGACGAGCAGCAGGCCCAGGTCGGCGCCTAGCCTGGAAGCGCGTAGACCCCCGCCGGGTCGAGGGCGAGGCCCACGGTCTCGCCCTCCTGCCCCGGCGGCGCGGGCAGCTCGAAGCTCAGGGCGAGGCCCGAGGCGTGGCGCAGGGCCACCCTGTGGGCGCGCCCGCGGAACTGCTCCTCGACCACCTCGCCCACCACCGCCGCGCCGCCCGGCGGGGCGGGCCGCGCCGCGTCCGGGTAGATCACCAGGGTGACGGGCGCGCCCGCCGGCCCCCGCGGCCCCGCCGATCGGCAGTCCAGGGCCCCCAGGGCCGTGTCCACCGCACCATCGGCGCGCCAGCGCCCCGGCACCAGGTTGCCCAGCCCGAAGAAGCGCGCCGCCCACTCGCTCGCCGGGTGCCTGTAGACCTCCTCGGGCGGGCCGGCCTGCTCGAGCCGGCCGGCGTTGAGCAGGGCCACCAGGTCGGCCATGGCGAAGGCCTCCTCCTGGTCGTGGGTGACGTAGAGGGCGGTCACCCCCACCGCCCGCAGGATGTCGCGCAGCTCGTCCTGCA
>DAOLDO010001164.1:0-2024 GCA_035327325.1 Chloroflexaceae bacterium
CGGCTTCGAGCGGCCCACGGCGGGGGCGGGCACCTCGGACGGGCGGGACCTGGCGAGCCTCGACCTGCGGGCGGTGCGGCGGCAGCTGGGGGTGGTGCTGCAGAGCAGCGGCCTGATGACCGACGACCTGTTCCGCAACATCGTCGGGGCCGCCCCGCTGCCGGTCGAGGCGGCCTGGGAGGCGGCGCGGCTGGTCGGGCTCGAGGAGGAGATCCGACGGCTGCCGATGGGGATGTACACCGTGGTCTCGGAGGGCGGCAGGACCTTCTCGGGGGGGCAGCGCCAGCGCATCCTGCTGGCCCGGGCGCTGGCGCGCAGGCCGCGCATCCTGCTGCTCGACGAGGCGACGAGCGCCCTGGACAATCTGGCCCAGGCGACGGTGGCCGAGAGCCTGGCGCGGCTCGCCGTGACGCGGGTGGTGATCGCCCACCGGCTGAGCACGATCAGAGCGGCCGACCGCATCGTCGTGCTCGACGGCGGGCGCATCGTGCAGAGCGGAACCTACGCGGAGCTGATCGCCCGCGATGGCCCCTTTGCACGGCTCGCCCGCCGCCAGCTCGTATGATGCTGAATCAGTGACCGCGAGCTACGGCGCCAGCTCGCGGTCGCCGCATATCAGGGGTACCTCGGCGAAGGCAAGTATGCATAGAACTTGCCGCCGGTGATCTGGGCCAGCTCCTCGTCGCTCAGCTCGCCGAGGTCGGCCGGGTCGAGGGTGAAGTCAGCCGGCAGCGCGCCGCCCGCCAGGCTGCTCAGGGCGCCCTTCGGGTCGGCGAACAGCGACTTGCGAAACTCCTTGTCCGACCGCGCCCGCTCGACCACCAGGGCCCTCAGCTCTGAACCGTTCATTCCTGCGCTCCTTGTCAGTCACTTCGGTGACGGTAGTATATACCACGGCGCGGCATGTTGGATCAGGAAAAGTACGTAACCGCGGGGGCAGAACCATTGGGAGAAGTACGCAGATAGGACGTTGAAGCAGGAGCGCGACCAGACGCTTTGGCGGGGTCGTAGGGGGTGCGATGCTTCAGCACGCCGTGACCGGGGTCGCGCCCGCAGCGGCGGCGGCCTTCGCGCTCTTGCACTGCTCGTGCTCGCCAGCCCGGCCAGCAGCTGAGCCTCGCCCAACGAAAGCCCCTCGCCTGTCGGGCAGCGGGGTCGCCGCACGACAGGCGAGGGGTGAGGGCGGTCCGAGCCGCCCTGCTCCCAGGGCCTACGGCAGCTCCCAGATCACGAAGTTGTCGAACCAGAGCTCGACGCCGCCCGCGTCGGCGTACGAGTTGCTGGCGATGCCGACCTTGCCGGTCAGGTAGGTGAGGTCGGTCGCCTCGGCGAGCGGCGCGCCGTTGGCGTAGATCGCGATGTCGTCGCCCTGGCGCACCACGCGCATCCTGTTGGGCTCGCCGGGGCGCACCGCGCCATCGGGGGCGCCCTCGGCCAGGATCTGCGGGTCGCCCTCGGTCGGCACGATGTAGAGCCGGTAGTAGTCGTCGAACAGCTCGTACTTGTAGTAGCCGCCGTCCTCCTGTCTGCCGAAGACCAGCCCGCAGCTGCCGTCGCCGCCGCCCCGGCGCACCTGGCAGTCCACCTCGGCGATGAAGCTGTCCAGCTCGCGCAGCTCGTACAGCTCGTACGAGGTGCCCCGTCCCGCCCAGATGATCTTGAAGACCCCGTCCTCGATGATGTCGGTCTCGATCTCGTTGAACACCCCGACGAACCAGGCGTTGCGGTTGTCAACAAACTCGTCCGCGAAGACCACGCTGGCCTCGGCGAAGAGGGCCTCGGCCGCGGCGGTGCCGGCCACGACGGCGGTGGCGGCCTGGGCCGTCTGCACCTGCGCCGCGGCGCCCCCGGGTCCGCCGCCCACCACCCCGCCCACGCCCGTCGGCGCCGGGCCCTCCGTGGGCAGGGCCAGGATGACCTCGGCGGTGGGCCGTCCGGCGGCGGGGGCCTGCGGCGTGGGCGCCGGCGCGGGCGTCTCGACGGCGACGATGGGCCTCGGCGTCTCGCCGGGGGCCGCGGGGGCG
>DAOLDO010001165.1:0-2021 GCA_035327325.1 Chloroflexaceae bacterium
CAGCCCGGGGGTGCGCCTGGTGAGCTCGCGCAAGGCCACGGCGGGCAGCAGCAACAGCTCGACGTCGGTCAGGCAGATGGCCGTGGCGGGGGCGGGGCCGCCGTCGAAGATCGGGACCAGGTTGAAGTGGTTGCCCGCCTCGATCACGTGGAGCACCTGCTCGCGGCCCGTGGGCGACTCGCGCACGATCTTCACGCGGCCCGCCACGACGATATAGAGGCCGGGGGCCTCCTCGCCGGCGAGGAACAGCACCGACCCGGCCGGGCGGCGCAGCAGCACGCCGATCGCGGCCACGGCGGCCACGGTGGCCTCGGGCTGCTCGCTCAGAAAGCTCAGGCTGCTCAAGAAGGCGCGGTCAACTCCCATGGCCCTATTGTACCAAGGATGCGCGGGAAGGGCGCGGGAGGACAGAAGCATGTGAAAAAGGTCGCAGCTTTAGGGGAAGCAGGGGCGTAGACTCGGCGTGCGGGGCCGGCGCCGGCGCGGCGGGCGGCTCCCCAGGAGGTGACCATGGAGGAGCCGATGGCCCTGCCCATCATAGATCTGGCGCGCTGCAACGGCTGCGCCCTCTGCGTCGAGCTGTGCCCGCCCCAGGCGGTCGAGCTGCGCGACGGCAAGGCCGCCGTGGTGCGGCCCGAGGACTGCGACTTCTGCGAGATCTGCGAGTCGTACTGCCCTGAGGGCGCGATCGGGCGCCCCTTCGCGATCGTGTTCGCGCCGAAGGCCGCGGCGTAGGGGCCCGGCGCCCCTACGCCGCCAGCCCCTACACCACCACGCTCAGCACGGGGCCCACGGCCAGGCCGGCCACGCCCTCGTCGGGCATCAGCACCGTGGCCGTAATCCTGTAGCGCCCCACCTCGGGCAGGCTGAACTCGCTGACGCTGCGGTACTGGTCAACGAAGGGCTCCATCGTCGCCCGCTCCTCGGCCAGCACCCGCTGCTCGCCCGTGGCCAGGTCGCAGGCGAGGACCTGCACCAGGTAGCGGGCGCGGCGCAGCGTGGCGGCGATGCCGGCCTGGTTGTTGACGGCGAAGCCGAGCTGGCTGCGCACCCGCTTGACGTAGCTCGGCCCGAGGCGGGGGGGGCGCGGGCCGCCCAGCTCCTCCTCGATCTGCACCTCGGCCAGCCACAGCTCGCCCATGCCCAGGGCGGGGTAGGGCTCCTCGGCGGCCTCGCCCTGCCCGAGGTCGTCGGCGGCCCCCTGGCGGTCGGGGTAGCCGTCGAGCGGCGCTGGGGCCGGCCCCAGGTCGCCGAACAGGGGCAGCTCGCCGTGGGCGCGCATCCAGTCGAGCAGCCGGGCGCCCTCGAGGCCCGCCCACTCCTCGAGCGAGTCGGACTCTTCGTGGTAGGCCCGGGTGCGCCAGCTTGGCTCGTGGGCCGGCGCGCCGGCGTAGTCGAACGAGACGCGGAAGGCCGCCCGCTCGCGCCAGGCCGGCGCCTCGTCGCCCCGCTGGTCGGGCGCGGGCTGCGCCGCCGGGTCGTCCGCGTCGGCAGCGGGCGCGTTGGGCTCGCCCTCGACCGCCGCGGGCAGACGCTCCACGTCGGCGTCGCCCGCGGCGGCCTCGGACGCGCCAGACGCCTCGCCGGGGGCCGGCTGCGCGTTCTGGGCGGCCTCGTGCTCGTCGCGGGCCGGCCCCTCGGGCCGGCCGTTCTGCTGGGGCCGCTCGCGCGAGCGGCCCTTGTGCTTGGGGTTCGCTGGCATAGCTCTGTCCCTCTCCTGAACATGTGCTGGTGTCAGGGCCGGCCGCCGGCGCCGCCCCCCGCCTCGAGGTCGTAGTCGCCCGCCGTCGCGCGGACGGCGACGCCGCCCACGTCGGCGGGCAGTTCGGGCGGCGCGACCCCCGGGCGCAGGTGGACGCGCAGGACGGGCAGCGCGCTCAGCCCCCGCGGGTCGAGCCCCAGGTCAATCAGGGCCACGGCGGGGTGGCCGAGCAGGCCGGCGGCGAGCTGGTCGCGGGCGGCGCGGGCCCGCCCCCACCACGCGGCGTCGGGCGTCGGGGCGCTCATCGCCACCCCCCTTC
>DAOLDO010001166.1:0-2017 GCA_035327325.1 Chloroflexaceae bacterium
AGGCGGGCGGGCTCGACGTGGTGGCCTACATCTACCCGCCGGTCTTCGCCGCGCTGCTGCGGCCCCTGGCCGCGCTGCCCCACGGCGCCGCGGCAGCCCTGTGGTTCTGGCTCAGCCTGGCCTGGCTGGCCCTGGGCGTCGCCCTGACGGCGCGCTGGGCGGGGCTCGGGCGGGCCGGGCTCGTGGCGGGGCTGCTCTGGGCCGCCGCGCTGCCGCCGACCCACGACACGCTGCTGCTCGGGCAGGTCAACACGCTGCTGCTGGCCCTGGTAGCCGGGGCCTTCGCGGCGGCGGGGCGCGAGCCGCGAGGGGCCTGGGGCGAGGCCCTGGCGGGCGCGCTGCTGGCCCTGGCGGCGGCGATCAAGCTCTTCCCCGCCGTGTTCGTGCTGGTGCTGGCCGCCCACGGGCGCCGGCGCGCCGTGGCGGCCTTCGCCCTCGCCCTCGCCGCCCTGATGGGCGCGGGCGCCCTCGTCGCGGGCCCCGGCCTCACCTGGGCCTGGCTCGCCGAGGTGCTGCCGCGCTACGCGGGGGGCTTCGCGACGCCGTTCAACCAGTCCCTCGCCCTGGCGATCGGGCGGCTGTTCAGCCCGACGGAGGTCACGGCCCTGTGGCCCGGCCTGCCCGCGCGCCGGGTCGTCCTGGCCCCCCTGGTCGCTCGCCCGGCCCTCGGCCTCGCCCTCGGCTACGGCGCGGCCGCCCTGGTGGCGGCGGCCACGGCGGGCGCCCTGCTGCGGCGCTGGGCGCGCCTGCGCCCCTGGGCGCGGCCGACGACGCTCGACCCGCTCGAGGTGGGCCTGCTGATGGCGGCGGCGCTGCTGGCGCTGCCCCTCTCGTGGTACCACTACGGCCCGCTGCTGCTGATCAGCTGGGGCGCCGCCTGGCCCCACGCCGCGACCGACCGGCGACTCAGGCTCGCCCTGCTGGCGGGCGCCCTCGTCTACGGCGCCCAGGGCTACTGGCGCCTCCTCGCCAACCTCGGCGCGCCCGCCCTCGTCTCCCTCGGGGCCGCGGGCATGCTCGTCCTCTGGGGCGCGCTGCTCTGGCGGGTGTGGCGTGACCCCGGCCCGCGGCCACAGGCGCCCGCTCCCGCTCAGGGAGCGGGCGCCTGCGCGGCCTACGCGGGGATGGTGAGCACGGTGCCGGAGAAGATCAGCCCAGGGTCGGCGCCGATCGCGGCGGCGTTGGCGTTGTAAATGTCCACCCAGCGGTAGGGGTTGCCGTAGGCGAACTGGGCGATCGACCAGAGGCTGTCGCCGGGGCGGACGGTGTACTGCCCCTGGCCCTGCCCGGTCTGGCCGCCGGGCGTCACGGTGCCACCCCCCGGCACGGTGCCGGGGGTGGTGGTGCCGAACGGGGGCGGCGTGGTGGGGATGGTGAGGACCTGGCCGGGGTAGATCAGGTGGGGGTTGGCGATGATGGCCCTGTTGACGTCGTAGATCGCCGCCCAGTACCACGCGGCGCCGTAGAAGCGCTGGGAGATGCCGCTGAGGGTGTCGCCCGGCTGCACCGTGTAGCTCTGGCTGGCCGGCGTGGTGCCCTGCTGGGCCACGGCGTCGAGGGCGGGGATGTGCAGGACGATGCCGGCCTCGAGGGCGGCGTCGGCCAGGGCGGCGGGCGCAGCCGCGGGCGCGACGGCGGGCGCGGCCCCGCGCGCCACGCGGGCGGGCACGGCGGACAGAGCGCCCGAGGCGGCGGCGCGCGCCGGCGCGGCGACGGGCGCGGCGGCCCCTGTGGCCCTGGCGGCCCCCGCGGAGCTGAGGGCGAGGGCCCCGCCCAGGAGCAGGGCGGCCCCGGCACGCCACGGCCCCCGCACCGCCCGGCGGACCGCCACCGGCGCGGGCAGGCCCTCGGCGAGCAGCTTGGCGAGCAGACGATCGTCCACCTCGCAGGCGCCGGAAAGCAGGCGCCCCAGCAGCTCGGCATCGCTCAGCGGACGACCCTGGAGAAAGGAACCCATAGCCCAGTCCTTTCCGTGCTGCGGCGTGGCTTGCGGCGCCCCGCCTCTCGTATGCAGTTG
>DAOLDO010001167.1:0-2016 GCA_035327325.1 Chloroflexaceae bacterium
CGACCACGTGGGCGGCGTGCTCGCCGGTGGCCCGGTGGGGCCGCCCCTCGCGCAGGGCGTCGGCCAGCTCGGCCACGTTGAGGCCCCAGCGCACCGTGGGCGGCGGCTCGCGCAGCGGCGCCACCTCCTCGTACGGCTCGCCGAACGGGGCCAGCTGCACGGTACCATACGGCTCGAACCAGCTGCTCAGCCGCAGCGAGCCCAGGTCGCCGTGCAGCTCCACGCCCTGCTGGCTGGCCTTGTTCAGCACGTAGAAGTTGGCGGTCAGGCGGATCAGGGCGCCGCCCTCGAGCTCGACCATGGCCACGACGAAGTCGGGCGTGGTCACGGTGAAGGGCGCGCCCCCCTTGGTCACGCGCTCGGGGTGGACCACGCGGCCGTACGCCTGGACCTGCCTGGCGGGCCCGAGCAGCGCCGTGAGCAGCATGAGCGGGTAGACGCCCACGTCGAAGAGCGGCCCGACCGCGTAGAAGGGCGCCGGGTTGGGGTGCCAGGTCTCCAGGCGCCCCCAGTTGACCTCGGCGTAGGCGACGCGCACCGTGCCCAGGCGGCCCTCGCGGACGAGCTTCATCGCGGTCTGCTGCCCCTCGCCCATGAAGGTGAAGGGCGTGCCGCCGATGCGCAGCCCCCGCGCCGCGGCCAGGGCCACCAGCTCGGACGCCTCGGCGTAGGTGAGGGCCAGGGGCTTCTCGCTCATCAGATGCTTGCCCGCCTCGAGGATGGCCCTGCTCACCTGGTAGTGGGCCTGGTGGATGGTCAGGTTGACCACCAGCTCCACCGACGGGTCGGCGAGCACGGCGTCGAGCGAGGGGTAGACCCGCCCGCCGTGCTTCGCCGCCAGGGCCTCGGCGCGCTCAGGCACGAGGTCGCTGTAGCCGACCAGCTCGACCTGGGGGAAGGTCACGAGGTTGCGGGCGTAGGGCTCCGCGATGTTGCCGCAGCCGACGATGGCGACGCGCATCCTGCTATCCATTGGCGCTTCCTTGCGTCCCCGCCACCAGCGGCGGGGTTCATCAGGGTACCTTCTGCTCCCCGGAGAAGTCAATGGCGATGATCGCCCGACCCGGTTAAGGACCGGCCAGCCACCCGCGCAGCAGGGCCAGGCCCGCGCGCGCGGCCTCGTCGGGGCTCTCGTGCTCCGGCTCGTGCTCGACGCTGATGCCCCCCGTGTAGCCGATCCGCCCGAGCGCCCGGACGCAGGCCTCGAGCGGCACCACGCCCTCGCCGTAGGCGCAGGTGTTGTGGGCCCCGGCGGCGAGCACATCCTTCAGGTGGACGTGGGCGATCGCGGGCCCGAGCTCCTCGATGGCGCGGGCGGCGTCGTAGCCCTGGGTGGCGAACCAGCCCGTGTCCACGCAGGCGGCCAGGCGCCCGCCGTGGCCCGCGCCGACCTTCGCCAGCAGCTCGGCGGGCGTCTTCTCTGGGTGGTTCTCCAGGGCGAGCACCAGGTCGTAGCGCTCGAGCAGCTCCAGCGCGCCGGCCCGGTCCTTCTCCAGGGCCGAGGTCGAGCCGCCGAGGATGCGGCAGCCCAGGGCCGCGGCGAGCGCGCAGGTCTGCTCCAGCTCCGCGAGGGTTGAGCCGAACCAGCCGGCCAGGCTGACCACGGGGAGGCCGTGGTGGGCCAGGAGCTCGCGGGCGGTGGCGATCTGCTCGGGCGTGGCCCAGGCCGGGTTGAGGTGGGCCGTCCACAGGTCAACCGCGCCGAAGCCGAGGCCGACGATCCCGGCCAGCACGGCCCCGAAGCGCTCGCCGAAGGTCGCGACGGGCTGGAAGGCGGCCTGGGTCGCCCTGTCGCCCTGGCCCCACCCGCCGGTCATGGTGTAGCCCAGCTCGCGGGCCACGTAGTTCGCGGTCATGAACGAGATCGTGTTCATCGCTCACCTCCACAGGTAAGGCTTTAGAAAGGCTCGCTGGGCTTGATGATCGCCGCGGACCTCACCCCCGCCTCGCTGCGCTCGGCCCCCCCTCTCCCTCAGACCGCGGGGTCGCGGGCTGAGGCGGCAAGGGGGCTGGGGG
>DAOLDO010001168.1:0-2015 GCA_035327325.1 Chloroflexaceae bacterium
CCTCCCCGAGAGCGCCGACGCCGGTGCCCCTGCCCCGGACGCGCCCGCCGCCGATCCGGTGGATACGGCGATCGATGAGGCCCGCGCTCAGGGCCGGCCGCCCGTCAACCCGCGCCGCCCCCGCAAGCGCAAGTAGCCTGTACCGACGTCAGCACTGTAGCCCCCACGAGGAACCGTTATGAAGAGCATCGAGATCAGCGCGCGCACCGTCGCAGAGGCCGTCGAGCTCGCCCTCGCCCAGCTCGGCAAGGACCGCGACGAGGTGGCGATCGCGGTGCTGGACGCGGGCGAGACCGGCGATGAGGCCCTCGTCCGCGTCACCGTCGTTGACGATGACGAGGAGGCGGACGAGGCCGAGGCGGCGCCCGCCCCCCCGCCCGCCTCCAACCTCGAGGAGGTCCAGCAGATCGCCCGTGGCATCCTCGACGACCTGCTGTCGCGCATGGACATCCACGCCTACGTCACCCCCGTTGTGACCCGCGTGCCCGGCCAGAAGGGCGACATCGAGGAGACGATCACGCTCCACGTCGAGGGCGCCGACGAAGAGGCCATGGGCCTGCTGATCGGCCGCCGCGGCGAGACCCTGCGCTCGCTCCAGTTCCTGCTCAACCTCCTGGTCAGCCGCCGCGTCCAGAAGTGGCCCCAGGTCGTCGTTGACGTCGGCAACTATCGCCAGCGCCGCCAGGAGTCCCTCGAGGGCCTCGCCCGCCGTATGGCCGAGCGCGTCCGCCAGACCGGCCGCCCGATAATGCTCGAGCCCATGGCCGCCTACGAGCGCCGCATCGTCCACCTCGCCCTGCGCGAGGACAAGACGATCTACACCGAGAGCTCCGGCGAGGGCGAGAACCGCAAGATCGTGATCTACCCCGCCAAGCAGTAGGAGCTCGCCCAACCTTGTTGGCCGGGTAGGTGAGATGTTTCGAGGAGAGCCATGCCCTCCCCGAGCCCCGCCTCCGCCGGCAGACGAGCAGGTGGGGTTGCAGGGGCGCAGGCACCCCCTGCGACCCCACTTCGTTGCATATGCTCGCGCCAGACTACCTCGTCATCGGCCATATCACCCGCGACCTGCTGCCCGCCGGCGGCGAGGCCCCGGGCGGCACGGCGCGCTACGCGGCCGCCGTCGCCGTTCGCCTCGGCCTGCGGGCCGCCATCCTCACCGCCGGCGACCCCGCGGCCCTGCCGCCCCCCGCGGGCGCCGCTCTGGCCGCCTCGCCCTCGCCCCTGCTCACCACCTTCGCGAACCGCTACGGCCCGTCCGGGCGCCGCCAGTGGCTCCACGCCGTCGGCGCGCCGGTTGACCTCGCCGCCCTCCCCGCGGCCTGGCGCGCGGCGCCCGTCGTGCACCTGGCCCCCGTGGCCGCCGAGCTCGACCTCGCCGCGGCCCTCGACGCTTTCCCTCGGGCCCTGATCGGCGTCACCCCCCAGGGCTGGATGCGCGCCTGGGCGCCACCGCTGCCCGCCGAGGTGCGCTACGCCCCCTGGCGCCCCTCCCCCGCCCTGCTGCGCCGCGTCGGCCTAGTCGTGCTCAGCGTCGAGGACCTGGCCGGCGACGAGGCCGCGGCGGTCGCCTACGCCGAGTACTGCCCCCTGGTCGTCGTCACCAGGGGCGCCGCCGGCGCGACCCTCTACCTGCGCGGCGCGCCGCGAGACGTGGCCCCCTTCCCCGCCGTCGAGCGCGACCCCACCGGGGCGGGCGATGTCTTCGCCTGCGCTATGCTCGCCCGCCTTCACGAGACCGGCGACCCGGCCGGCGCCGCCGCCTTCGCCAGCGCGGCCGCCGCCCTCTCGGTCGCCGGGCCCGGCCTGGGCGCCCTCACCGGGCGGGCCGCCGTGGAGCGGTTGCTCGGCTAGGACTGGAGGCGGGCGTCGCTGCCAGGATTCGACCGAAGACGAAGGGTCAACGTTGGGCAGCGGCCTGAGCGGTTGGTCGTTGGTCGTTGGTCGCGCCCGGGCAGCGACGTCCAACAAGCTGTACTAGATCGGCAGGTCCTCCTCGGCGAGCGAGATCGGGGGCG
>DAOLDO010001169.1:0-2013 GCA_035327325.1 Chloroflexaceae bacterium
GTCGCCGCGGAAGACCCTGTGGGTGGCCGGGTCGAGGCGCAGGTCGCCGGCCTGCAGCGGCTCGGGCGCGGGCGGCGGCCCCGGCGAGGCCGCCGTGAGCCCGGCGCGGCGCAGGGCCGCGTTGACGCGGGCCATCAGCTCGCGCATGCGGAAGGGCTTGCCGATGTAGTCGTCGGCCCCGAGCTCGAGGCCGACCACGGTGTCCACCTCCTCGCTGCGGGCCGTGAGCACGATCACGGGCACCGTGGAGACCTGGCGGATCCGGCGCAGGACGGCGAAGCCGTCGAGGCCGGGGAGCATCACGTCGAGCAGCACCAGCTCGGGCTGGTGCTGCTGGAAGGCGGCCAGGGCCTCGTGGCCGCCCGAGGCGAAGTGTACCTCGTGGCCGTCTTTGCGCAGCGCGTAGCCCACGGCCACGCGCAGGTTCTCCTCATCCTCGATGTACAGCACGCTGGCCATGCCCCCCCCTTAGACCATGGGCTGTCACCATTCTAGCGCAGGAGCCGCGCCAGGTAAATGCCGTCGCTGGGCTACGGCCGCGTGCCCGACCCGCCGGCGACCCCCAGGGCCGCGGCGGCGTCGAGGCGTCTGGGGATCAGCCCGGGGATGGGGCGCCCCGTGGCCACGAGCCGCTCGGTCACCGCGGGGGCGTCGAGCCCTGGCTCGGCGGAGCGGACGAGGGCGGCGACGCCCGCGGCGAGGGGCGCCGCCATCGAGGTGCCGCTCCAGGTGCCGTAAGCGCCGCCGGGCACCGTGCTGACGATCGTCTCGCCCGGCGCGGCCAGGCGCACCCACGAGCCGTAGGTCGAGAACTCGGCCCGCAGGTCGTCGCGGGTGCTGGCGCCCAGGGCGAGGGCGCCGGGCACGGCCTCGGCCGCCGGGTACTGGGGCGTGGCGTCGCCGCCGTTCCCCGCGGCCGCGATGACCACGGCCCCGCCGGTGCGGCGGCAGCGCTCGTCGGGTGCGCGATCGTCGTCGTCGTCGTCGTCGTCGTCGTCGTCGTCGTCGTCGGTCGCGCACGCCAGCTCGCCCACCATGTCCTCGAGCAGCCTGGTCGGCCGCAGGGTGCCGAGGCTGAGGTTAACCACCTGGGCCTCGTCGCCGCTGAGGGGCAGCCCGTCGGGCCCCAGCTCGACGGCGTAGATCAGGGCCTCGGTCAGGACCCAGACATTGCCCGCGCCGGCCTCGTCGAGCACGCGCACCGGCATGATCTTCGCGCCGGGGGCGGCGAGGGCCACCAGGCCGGCCACGTGGGTGCCGTGGCCGTAACCCGTGTCGGGGCCGAAGGTTCCCTCCTCGCGGGGGTCGGCGTCGAAGTCTACGAAGTCGAAGCCGGGGACGAGCCGGCCCTGCAGGGCGGGGTGGTCGGGATCAACCCCGGTGTCGAGCACGGCCACGGTGACGCCCGCCCCGCGCGAGCGGGCGTGGGCCTCGGGCAGCCTGATTCGGGCCGGCGCCCACTGCTCGGCGTAGTCGCCCGCGCTGTCGCCGACGACCCACGAGCCGCGGCCGCGGCGGCTCTCGGGGTCCTGGGCGAAATAGTTCGGCTCGGCGTACTCGACGCGGGGGTCGAGGAGCATCTGGGCGGCCTTGAGCTGGGGGTTCGCGTCGCCGAGGAGGCCGAGCCGGTAGATCGGCCGGGCGCCGAACTGGCCGCGGAGGGCCGGGTCGAGGCCGTAGGCGGCGATCACGCCGTCGAGGTCGGCGGCGTCGCGCAGCTTGACCACCACTTCGTCGGGGGCGAACGCGCCCGCGCCGGCGCCGGGGCAGAAGCCGGCGGCGAAGTCCACGCGCAGGGTCGAACCGCCCAGCTTGAGGGTGTCGCCGACGATCGCGCCGGTGTAGGCGCTGTCGCTGCCCGAGAGCTCAACCATGCCGCGGGGGCCGTAGATCACGCCGCGCAGGTCGTTGGCGCTCCCCGCGAGCTTGAGCACGGCGCCGCCGGGCTCGCGCCTGTTGGCGAAGAGCAGCAGGCCGTCGGCGTAGGGGGTGGCCTGGATGGCCGAGCCGCTG
>DAOLDO010001170.1:0-2010 GCA_035327325.1 Chloroflexaceae bacterium
GGGCGCAGCCCTCGCGCGGGAGGGTGTGGGAGGGCCGGCGGCGGCCCTCCCACAAGGGCACGGGGTGGCAGGGGCGCCCCCTGCGAAAGATGGGGTTCCGAGGGGCGGCCCCTAGAACAGCCCCACCGTGCGGCCCTCCTCGTCAATATCCACGTGGTGCGCCGCCGGGTCGCTGCCGAGCCCGGGCATGGTCACCGTGTCGCCGGCGATCGGGTAGATGAAGCCGGCGCCGACGCTGGCCCTGGCCTCGCGGATCGGGAAGACGAAGCCCTCGGGGGCGCCCTTGAGGCTCGGGTCGTGGCTGAGGCTCAGGTGGGTCTTGGCCATGCAGATCGGCAGCCCGCCGAAGCCGCTGGCCTCGAAGGCGCCGATCTGCTCGGCGGCCAGGGGGCTGAGCTCGATGTCGGCGGCGCCGTAGATGCCGGTGGCAAGGGCGCGGATCTTCTCGGCGATCGGCATGTCGAGTGGGTAGAGGAAGCGCGGCTCGCGCGGCGGCCCCGCCTCGGCGGCGGCGATCACGGCGCGGGCCAGCTCCTCGGCGCCGGCGCCGCCCTGGGCGAAGGCCCGGCTGACGGCGGTGGCCTCGGCGCCGGCCTCGGCGGCCACCCGGGCCACCGCCTCGACCTCCGAGGGGAAGTCCTCGGGGTAGGCGTTGAGGGCCACCACCACGGGCACGCCGAAGCGGCGCACGTTGGCGATCTGGCGGCGCAGGTTGGCCCCGCCGGCCTCCACGTCGTCGGGGTTCTCGAGCAGCAGCTCGGCGGGCAGGGGCTTGCCTGCGACGATCTTATACTTGCCGGTGTGGCTCTTCAGCGCCCGGATCGTCGCGACGACCACGGCGGCGGCGGGCCAGAGGCCCGAGGCCCGGCACTTGATGTCGAAGAACTTCTCGCCCCCCATGTCGGCGCCGAAGCCGGCCTCGGTGACCAGGTACTCGGCCGCGCGCAGGCCGACCTGGTCGGCCAGGATCGAGGAGTTGCCCTGGGCGATATTGGCGAACGGCCCGGCGTGGATGATCGCCGGCGTGCCCTCGATCGTCTGCATCAGGTTGGGCTTGAGCGCCTCGCGCATCAGCACCGTGGCCGCCCCGGCGGCGCGCACGTCCTCGGCGGTGACCGGGCGGCCGTCGCCGGTGAAGGCCACGACCATGCGCCCGATGCGCCGCCGCAGGTCGAGCAGGGCCTCGCGGGCGCCCCGGCCGTCGGCCATGGCGAGGATGGCCATCAGCTCGCTGGCCACGCTGATGTCGAAGCCGGTGCGGCGCGGCGAGCCGTTGAGCTTGCCGCCCAGCCCCACCTCGACCTGGCGCAGGAAGCGGTCGTTGACGTCCATGACGCGCCTGATGGCGATACGCTCGGGGGCGATGCCGAGGGGGTTGCCGTGGTACCAGCTGTTGTCGGTGAGGGCCGCGATCTGGTTGTGGGCCTGGGTCACCGCGTGGATGTCGCCGTTGAGGTGGAGGATGCTCTCCTCCAGGGGCACCACCTGGGCGTAGCCGCCGCCGGCGCCGCCGCCCTTGATGCCGAAGACCGGGCCAAGCGACGACTGCCGGATCGCGATCGCGGCCCGCCGGCCGACCCGGCTGAGGGCCATGCCCAGGCCGATCGTGGTGGTCGTCTTGCCCTCGCCCAGAGGCGTCGGCGTGATCGCGGTGACGAGGATGTACCTGCCGAGGGGCCGGTCGGCGAACTCCTCGAGGAAGGCGAGGTCGAGCTTGGCCCTGTGACGGCCGTGGGGCTCGAGGTGGCGCTCGGGCACGCCGAGGCGCTCGGCGACCGCGGCGATGGGGGCGAGCTTGGCCTCGGCGGCGATCTGCAGGCTGGTCTTCATGGGGGCGCTCCGCGTGCGTTATGGGTGGCGAGGGCTCCGCCCCGATGATACCACCGTTGCGCGCGGGCGCGGCGCAGGGGGCGGCCGTGCGGTCCGTTCTGTGCAGGGTGGCCCCTGCCACCCCGTTTGTTTCCGAGGGGGCCGCCGCCAGCCCCCTCGAGCACCCCCGCGCGAGGGCTG
>DAOLDO010001171.1:0-2009 GCA_035327325.1 Chloroflexaceae bacterium
CCAGGCCGCCGTCGAACGCCTCGACCGCTTCGCCGACGGGGTCTGCTTCGTCGCCCTGGCCGGCCTCCCCGCCGCCGAGCTCCTCGCGGGCGAGCTGGCCGCGGCCCTCGAGCTCGAGCTGGGCCCTGGCGCCGACCCCGGCGCCCAGCTGATCGAGCACCTCGGCCGCCGCGAGCTGCTGCTCGTGCTCGACAACTTCGAGCACCTGCTGGGCGGCGCCGAGCTCCTCGCCGCGATCGTCGCCCAGGCCCCCGACGTCACCCTGCTGGTCACCTCGCGCGAGCGCCTCGGCCTGCGCGGCGAGTGGGTCTACGCCGTCGAGGGGCTGCCCCTGCCCGCGGGCGAGCCGACCGCGCCCGCCGCGCTGGAGGAGAACGACGCGGTGCGGCTCTTCGCGCAGAGCGCCCGCCGCGCCCGCGCCGACTTCGCCCTCACCGCCGAGAACGCCGCCGCGGTGGCCCGGATCTGCCGGCTGACCGGCGGCCTGCCCCTCGCGATCGAGCTGGCGGCCGGCTGGTGCCGCGCCCTCTCGTGCGCCGAGATCGCCGAGGAGCTCGAGCGCGGCCCGGCCCTGCTCAGCGCCGCGGCCCGCGACGGCCCCGAGCGCCACCGCAGCCTGGCCGCCGTCTTCGAGCACTCGTGGCGCCGCCTTTCGGATGACGAGCGACGCGCGATCCGCCGCCTCGCCGTGTTCAGCGGCGGCTGCCGGCGCGACGCCGCCCTGGCCGTCTGCGACGCCGAGCTGCCCGTGCTGCTGCGCCTGGTGGACCGCTCGCTCCTGCGCCACACCCTGGAGGGGCGCTACGAGCTGCACGAGCTGGTCAGGCAGCACGCGGCCGGGGAGTTGGCCCGCGCCTGCGAGGACGCCGAGACGCGGCGGCGCCACGCCGCCCACTTCCGCGCCCTGGCCGAGCGGGCGGAGCCGGAGCTGCTCGGACCCGAGCAGGGGCGCTGGCTGGCCCGCCTCGACCACGAGCACGACAACCTGCGCGCCGCCATGGCCTGGGCCATCGCCGGCGACGAGGCCGAGCCGGCCCTGGCGATCGGCGGCGCCCTGCCCCGCTACTGGGCCACCCGCGGCTTCTTCGTCGAGGGGCGCCGCTGGCTCGAGCGGGCCCTGGCCCACCCCGCCGCCGCCGCCGCCGCCCCCGAGGCCCGCCTCCGCGCCCTGAACGCCGCCGGCACCCTCGCCCGCCTCCAGGGCGACCTCCCCCGCGCCCAGGCCCTGCTCGAGGCGTGCCTGGAGCTCAGCCGCGTCGCCGGCGCCCGCCGCTGGGGCGCCGTCGCCCTCAACGCCCTCGGCCTCGTCGCCAGGCGCCAGGGCGACACGGCCCGCGCCGCCGCGCTCTACGAGCAGAGCCTCGCCGAGAGCCGCGCCGCCGGCGACCGGCGCACCCTGATCAACGCTCTCTCCAACCTGGCCGGCGTGCTCAACGCCAGGGGCGACCACGCCCGCGCCGCCGAGCTCTACGAGGAGAGCCTGGCCTTCAGCCGCGAGGCCGGCGACCAGCTCGGCATCGCCGCCGACCTGAACAACCTGGCCAACGCCGTGTTCGACCTGGGCGACTACCCGCGGGCCCGGGCCCTCTACGAGGAGAGCCTGGCGCTCTACCGGGCGGGCGGCGACCAGTACGGCGCCTCCCTCGCCCTGTTCAACCTGGGCGACCTGGCCCTGCGCCAGGGCCGGCTCGAGGGGGCCGGCGGCTATCTGCGCGAGGGGCTGGCCATCGCCCTGGCCCAGCAGAACCGCCTGGGCTGCGTCGAGTACCTCGAGAAGCTGGCCGCCCTCGCCGCCGCCCAGGGCCAGCCCGGGCGGGCGGCGTGCCTCTGGGGCGGCGCCGAGGGGGAGCGCGCCCGCCTCGGCGCCGCCCGCGCCGCCGAGCACGCCGGCGCCCACCAGGCCGAGGTTGACGCCGCCCGCGCCGCGGCGGGCGAGGACGCCTTCGACGCCGCCTGGGCCGCCGCCAGGGCCCTCGCCCTGGAGCAGGCCGTCGCCGAGGCCCTCGGCG
>DAOLDO010001172.1:0-2008 GCA_035327325.1 Chloroflexaceae bacterium
GGGGTGAGGTCCGAGCCGACCGTCAAGCGCAGCGAGCCTATCTGAAGCCTTATCTTAGGGAGCGTACAGGCGCCCCAACGTGGGCGCCCATGCTGGAGCGCCACAGCGCCAACCAATCAAGGAGCACGACCATGGCGAAGGAAGTCAGCATCACCATGCGGCTGGCCGAGGGCATGCACTTCGTCGGCGAGAACGAGGCCGGCCTCGCGGTTGACCTCGACAGCCCCACCGAGGGCGCGGGCGCGGGCCCGTCGCCCATGGCCCTGGTGCTCATGAGCCTGGCGGGGTGCGCCGGCATGGACGTGATCGGGATCATGCGCAAGAAGCGCCAGGACGTGCGCGGGCTCACGGTGGCCGCCCGCGGGGCGCGGAGCGAGGAGTACCCAAAGCCCTACACGGCGATCAGGCTCGAGTTCCGTTTCGCCGGCCCCGGCATCGAGCCCACGGCCTGCGAGCGGGCGATCGAGCTGACCCGCGACCGCTACTGCCCGGTCTGGGCGATGCTCAGCCCGTCCGTGGATATCACCTATAGCTACACGATCGCCGAGTAATAATCCAGCTTTACGGAGGCCCCCGCCCGGTTGGGACCAACGACCAACGACCAACCGCTCAACCCGCCCGGCCTTGGTCCTTGGTCCTTCGTCCTTGATTCAGAACGGGCACAGGCCTGCTCGCTGGCACAACAAACAGCTATGGAACTGCCGACTTTTCACGATGTCCTGCGCGCCCGCCGCCGGATCGCCCCGCACCTGCCGCCGACGCCGGCCCACCGCTACCCGGCCCTCGACGCGCTGCTGGGCCTCGAGTGTTACGTCAAGCACGAGAACTACCAGCCGGTCGGCGCCTTCAAGGTGCGGGGCGGCGTGAACCTGATCGGGCAGCTCGGCCCGGAGGAGCGGGCCCGCGGCGTGATCGCCGCCTCGACGGGCAACCACGGCCAGTCGGTGGCCTACGGGGCGCGCCTCTTCGGGGCCAGGGCCCGCATTGTCGTGCCCGAGGGCGCCAACCCGGGCAAGGTGGCGGCGATGGAGGGCATGGGCGCCGAGGTGATCTTCCACGGCGCCAGCTTCGACGAGGCCCGGCTCCACTGCGAGCGCCTGGCCGCGGAGCACGGGCACCGCTACATCCACTCGGGCGACGAGCCGCTGCTGATCGCGGGCGTGGCCACCTCGACCCTGGAGCTGCTCGAGGCCCACCCCGACCTGGACGCGCTGCTGGTGCCGGTGGGCGGGGGCAGCGGCGCGGCCGGGGCCTGCATCGTCGCCAGGGCGATCAGCCCGGGGCTCCAGGTGATCGGCGTTGGCGCGGCGGCGGCGCCGGCCGCCCACGAGTCGTGGCGCCACGGCGAGATCCGCCGCGCCCCCAACGCCACCGTCGCCGAGGGCCTGGCAACGGGCGAGGGCTTCGCCATGCCCCAGGCGATCTTGCGGGCCCACCTGGCCGACTTCGTGCTCGTCGAGGACGAGGCGATCCTGCGGGCCGTGGCCTGGATGGCCGAGCGCGCCCACACCCTGGCCGAGGGGGCCGGCGCGGCGGCCCTGGCGGCGGCCTACAGGCTGCGCGGGCGCCTCGCCGGCAAGAAGGTGGCGATCGTCTGCTCCGGCGGCAACATCGCGCCGGCGCAGCTGCGCGAGGCGCTGGCGCTTGCGGGCCAGGCCTGAGCGCAGCGAGGGCCGGCCCTTGCCTCTGCGGGGCTGCGCCCCCCAACCCCCGTTTTGTGAGGGGGCGCCCGCGCGCCCCCTCACGCTCCCCCGCGCCCGGGGGCGCTGCCCCCGGGGCCCCCGATGGGCGCCGGCTCTGCCGTGCCGCCCCGCCCGTTGTCATGCCTCAGTCCTCAAGGACCGGTGCGCCCCCTGCCACCTTCGGACTATTTGCCGGGCAGCCGGCCAGCCGGGCACCGGGAAGCTGAGCAGAGCGCCCGCGGCACAGCCGGGCGGCGCGCCGAGGCGGCCCGCCGGGACGCCACACGGCGTGGCAAAGCGGCACAACCGGGCGGCGCGGCGAGGCG
>DAOLDO010001173.1:0-2003 GCA_035327325.1 Chloroflexaceae bacterium
GTACTCGTGGGTGCCGGGGGCGCTCTCGACGCTGGCGGTGAGGCCGGCCTCGCGGGCGATGCGGGTGACGATGGCCGCCTCGCTCTGCTGGAGGAAGGTGCGGGTCTTGCGGCCACGGTGGAGGCGGTGGGAGCGGTCGTAGGCGCGCACGACGAAGGAGGTGCGCGACTGCTCCTGCTCGGTCTCGATCGCGGTGACCTCGCCGACGAAGAGGGGGCCGAAGCGGCCGGCGGGGCTGGCGGCGCGCAGCTCGAGGGCGGCGCCGAGGGCGAAGGTGCGCCCGTCGAGCAGCTCGTACTCCTGGTCCTGGAAGCGCAGGACGCACATCGCGGGCTGGTCGAGGTCGTCCTCGACCACGACGTCCATCAGCAGGTCCATGTGGGCGACGGGCAGGGCTGTGCCGTCCACCTTGATCTGCATCTGGCCGACGCGGGGGGGGGGCGTGGTCATCGGCGGGTCTCCTTGGACAAGGCTTCAGAGCGCTTCACAGGTTCTCGAAAAGCTCACGCAAAGCCGCAAAGTCGCAAAGGCTGCGCGAGGATGCTTGTGCCGCTCGCTCGACGGCTCTGCCGGCGGCAAACGGCGGAGCGTAGGGAAGCCCTGCTTTACGCATCGTCGGGCGGGGCGATGACGAGGACCTGGCCGGCGCGGAGGCGCAGGGGGTCGGAGATGGCGTTGCTCTGGGCGAGGTGGCGCCAGGCGCCGGGGTCGCCGAACTCCTCGAAGGCGATCTGGGCGAGGGTCTCGCCGGCGCGCACGGTGCGCAGGCGCTCGCCGGGGCTGCCGCCGGAGGTGGGGTTCTGGCGCGGGTACTGGCCCTCGTCGGCCACCTGCTTGAAGGCCACGTCGAGGGTGGCGCGCACGGGCGTGCCGTCCTCGAGGAACAGGGTGAACTTCTGGGTGATACTCTCGATGACGGCCTCGAAGGACCACATGGTGCCCCAGGTGAAGCGCACGCGGGGCGGCTCGCCGCGGCCGGTGGTGCTGTTGCGCTTGCGCTCGCTGACCTTCATCATGTCCCAGAGGAGGCGTGTGATCTTGCGCACGTCGTCGCCCGCCTGGTTGAGCGGGATGGTGCCGTCCCTGTGCTCCTCGTAGGTGTCGAAGAGGAGCTGGAGGGTGAGCTTGGCGGGGGCGCCGCCGCCGAACTCGAGACGGCTGACGTTGGCGCCCTTGTTGTTGGACTCGCGCCACTGGTTCTGCTTGGTGAAGGTGTACTCGCGCGGGTTGAACATGCAGACGACCTTCTCGCCCGCCTGGTCGAGGTTCTCGATCTCGGCCTTGACGAAGCTCATGCGGATTTACCTCTGTGAGTAGCGCCGCCGGCTCTGGCCGAGGACCAAGGACGAAAGACCAAAGACCAACCACACGCCGCCCTCTGCCCGGCCTTCGTCTCTGGTCTTTGGTTTTTGGTCAATACTGGCGACACGTCTCCGGCTGGCACGGCTAATACCTCCCGAGGCGCTCCTGGTCAATGCGCAGGCGGCGGCGCAGGTGCTCGTAGACCTTCTGGGCGATGGCGTCGATGTCGAGGGCGGGGGCCTGGCCGCCGCCCTGGCCCTCGGCCGTGGCGCTCTCGACGGCGCCCTGGAGCGCGCCCAGCGCGGCCGGGCCGCGGAGGGCCTCGCCGAGGTGCGGGGCCGCGCCCTCGGCGACAGCGCTGGCGACAGGCGCGGCGGCGGGCGCGGCGAGGGGGCGCAGCATGTCGAGGCCGGGCGCGCGCCTGATCGCCTGCGCGGCGGGCGCGGGGGCCGGGCGCGCCGGGGGCGGCGGCTCGGCGCGCCCGCCGCGGAACTCGCGCAGGAGCTCGCGGGTCAGGGCGTCGCCGGCGGGCGGCGGGGCGGCGGCCTCGGCATCGGTCGGCGAGCGCTGCGCGGCGGCCTCGCTCGCGACGGGGGCATCCACGGCCTCGGCGTCGGGCCTGGCGGCCAGGGGCAGGCGCGCGATGATCGGCGCGACGAAGGGCGCGGGGGCGGCGGTGACCTCACCCCCCGTCCCCCTTG
>DAOLDO010001174.1:0-1998 GCA_035327325.1 Chloroflexaceae bacterium
CGGTCGGCCTCGGCGCGCGTGCGGCAGAAGATCATCGCCGAGGCCGGCGTCTCCACGTCGAGCACGCGGCAGAGGGCGTCGAGCTTCTCGCGGGGCGGCACCTCGTAGTAGACCTGGCGGGTGCTCGGCGCCGTCATCTGCTCGGTCACCACGCTGATGCGCTGCGGGTCGCGCGTGTAGCGCATGGCCAGGTCGAGCACCTCCTCGGGCATGGTGGCCGAGAAGAGGGCCGTCTGGCGCTCGGCGGGGGTCTGCTGGAGGATATACTCGATGTCCTCGGCGAAGCCCATGTCGAGCATCTCGTCGGCCTCGTCGAGCACCACGGTGCTGATCGCGTCGAGCGCCAGCGTGCCGCGGCGCATGTGGTCCATGATCCGGCCGGGCGTGCCGACCACCACCTGCACGCCGCGGGCGAGGGCCCGCAGCTGCCGCTCGATCGGCTGGCCGCCGTAGACCGGCGTCACGCGGGCGCCGGCGTGCTTGCCGTAGCGGAACATCGCCTCGGCCACCTGCATGGCCAGCTCGCGGGTGGGCGCGAGCACCAGGGCCTGGGGCACGTTCTCGGGGGTGAGGCGCTGGATGATCGGCAGGGCGAAGGCCGCCGTCTTGCCCGTGCCCGTCTGGGCGTGGGCGATCACGTCGCGCCCGGACGCCAGGGCGGGGATGGCCTGCTCCTGGATGGGCGTCGGCTCGTCGTAGCTTAGCTCGCGCAGGGCCTCGAGGATGGGCTCGCTCAGGCCCAGTTCAGCGAAGGTAGCCATATGTGAGGAAAAACCTTTCACGCCGTAGGGGGTGGCGCGGGCGCGCCGCCCGCGAACGAGTCTGGTGCTTACGAAATTGATGCCAGCGCGCCCATGAACAGACAGAAGCGCACGGTGGGGCGCCGTGCGCTGGCATAGGTTTTGATTATACCATAGGCTGTTCTCGTCGCCCGCCGGCCCCCTTCGCCGTTGTGTCTTTTCCAGAGCCGCCGCCGTCTACGCTCTGCCGCGCGTCCCCATCATTGGTAGACACGATGTGGTATGCTGTAACGTAGTCGCGGGGCAGGGCAGCGCGTAATGACCTCCACCCAAACGACATCCCCGTGGGTCGCAACCCTGACAGGGCCGCCGATGACATCGCACGAACGGATCCTCGTGGCCGACGACGACCCGTCGCTCTGCCTGCTCCTCCGCGAGACCCTTCAGGACGCAGGCTACGAGGTGTTGATCGCTAACGACGGCGACCAGCTCGTGCGCATGGCCCAGGACAGCCCGCCCGACCTGCTGCTCATAGATCTGATGATGCCGCTCATGGACGGCTTCGAGGCGATCAGGCAGCTGCGCAACGACACCCGCACCTCGCACCTGCCGATGATCATCCTCACCGCCCGCAGCGCCTCGTCCGAGGTGGTGGTCGGCTTCGACTCGGGCGCCGACGACTATATCGTCAAGCCCTACGACATTGACGTGCTGCTGGCGCGCATCCGTAGCCACCTGCGCCGCGCCAACAAGCTGCCCGTGCGCAACCCGCTCACCGGGCTGCCCGGCAACGTGCTGCTCCAGGCCGAGCTCGAGCGCCAGATCAGCCACGGCACCGCCTTCTCGCTGATCTATATTGACCTCGATAACTTCAAGGCATTTAACGACGCCTACGGCTTCGCCCGCGGCGACCGGGCCATCCACCTGCTGGCTAGCGTGCTCGCCGAGGTCGCCCCCCGCGAGGACTTCCTCGGCCATATCGGCGGCGACGACTTCGCGATCATCCACTACGGCGGCCGCGCCGAGGAGCTGTGCCAGCGCATCGTGGCCGCCTTCGACGCCCGCGTGCGCGAGCTCTACGACGCCGTGGACCTCCAGCGGGGCTTCCTGCGCGGCGTAGACCGCCACGGCGTGCCCCGCCAGTTCGGCCTGCTCAGCCTCTCGATCTCGGTGGTCAGCAACCAGGGTCACCAGTTTAGCAGCGTGGACGAGATCAGCAAAGTTGCCGCCGAACTGAAGGGCGCCGCCAAGCATATTT
>DAOLDO010001175.1:0-1998 GCA_035327325.1 Chloroflexaceae bacterium
GGCCGAGCGGGGGGGTTTCCCCTTTATTGTACCCCCCCCCCACCAGAAGGCGTACCCGCCGCTGCACCGTCGGCGCCGCCAGCCCCACCCGCTGGGCCAGCTCGGCGTGGGTCATGCGCCCGTCCTGCTGCAGCAGGTCGAGGATCTGCATGTCCTGGTCGTCGAGGTCCTGCATTGGGCCGCCTTTCTTCGTTTCGCTCAAGATATATTATAATCCTCTTTGTTACGAAGAAGATCAGCCCGTAGTAGGAACGCTATCATACAACGGGCACGTAGTCGCCGAGGTCGGAGGCGGGCAGGGCGCGGGCGCCGCCGCGCTCGCGGATCAGGGCGCCGAGGGTGGCGACCGCCTCGGCGATGCGCTCGGGGGGCTCGGCGCCGAAGCAGAGGCGCAGGTGGGGCGAGCTCTCGGCGCCCGCGCTGAAGACCTGGCCGGGCGCGAAGGCGACCCCGCGTCCGATCGCGCTCAGGTACAGCTCCATCACCGGCATGCCCTGGGGCAGCGTCACCCAGGTCGAGAAGCCGCCGCGCGGGCGGGTCCAGGTTACGCCCATGGGGAAGTGGCGCTCCATCGCGCGCAGCATGGCGTCGCGGCGCTCGCGGTAGCGCGGCAGCATGCGCCTCAGGTGGCTCTGCATCCAGCCTTGCTCGATGAAGATCGCCAGGGCTCGCTGGGTCAGGGGCGGCGAGCAGACGTCCTGGGCCTGGCGCAGGCGCACCAGCTGCCGGATCGTCGCCGGCGAGGCCACGACGTAGCCCATGCGCAGGCCCGGCATCAGGCTCTTCGAGAAGCTGCTCATGTAGATCACCTGGCCCGCCCGGTCGTCGGCCTTCAGCGCCCGGGCCGGCGTGCACTCGTAGGCCAGCTGCCCGTAGATGTCGTCCTCGACGATCGGCAGGGCGTGGCGGGCCGCCAGCTCGAGCAGGGCGGCGCGGCGCGGCGCGCTCAGGCAGTTGCCCCTGGGATTCTGAAAGGTCGGGATGGTGTAGAGGAAGGCCGGCCGCTCGACCCGCAGCGCCTCCTCCACCGCCTCGACCACCAGGCCCTCGTCGTCCATGGGCAGCCCCACGGCGCGCACGCCATGGGCCGCCAGGATGTTGAGCAGCCCCAGGTAGGTGGGCTCCTCGACCAGCACCGTCGAGCCGGGTCGGGCCAGCAGGGCCGTGGCCAGGGCCATGCCGTTGGTCACGCCGGCCACGATCATCAGCTCGTCGGGGCCGACCGAGATGCCGCGCTCGCGCACCGCCTCGGCCAGGATCGAGCGCAGGGCCAGGTCGCCATGGGGGGTGGTGTAGTTCATCAGGCCGGCGCCGCCCCCGCTCAGCGCCAGCTCGGTGGCCCGCTGCCAGTTGCGCAGCGGGAACAGCTCGGGCGCAGGGTCCGCCCGGGCCAGGGCGGCCAGGCCGGGGAGCTGGGTCATGCGCAGCATGTCGGCGAGCATGCCCGCGGGGGTGGCCTCGCGGCCCAGCTCGGCCTCGGGCGGGGCGACCAGCTGCTCGATGCGCTCGGCGACAAAGGTGCCCCGACCGACCGTGGCCTCGATCCAGCCACCCGCCTGCAGCTCGGCGTAGGCGCTATGCACGGTTAGCCTGGTCACGCCCAGCTGCTGGGCCAGGTGGCGCACGGTCGGCAGGCGCGTGCGCGGCGGCAGGGCCCCGCTGCGAATGCGCTGCTGCACGCTGGTCGCCAGCTGCCGGTAGAGGGGCTCGCGGCTGCCCCGGTCGAGCTCGAACTGCATGGCTGCGCTCCTTCCGATTGTACCTCTTCCCTCTGGGAAGTATCGGCAGCGCTGATTATATCAGGACAATCGGTCGGTGGGCAGCGACAATCTGGGCGCGCGGGATGGGACAATCTGGCCGGCTCAGCCTCATGCTGATTCTTCTGTCACCCGCGGCGAAAGGGAGCATGGTATAATTCGGGCGCGCACAGGCGCACTCGCAGCAAGCCTCAGAGGTGCTACATGCCCATGTACGAGTACGGCTGCCTGGCCTGCGACT
>DAOLDO010001176.1:0-1995 GCA_035327325.1 Chloroflexaceae bacterium
GGCATCGCTTTTCAGGGTCCAGGGGCGGAGCCCCGGCGCGGGTGGGTGCGGGAGTGCCGGCTGCGGCCCTCCCGCGAAACGAAAGGGGTGCAGGGCCTTCTCTGCGACCTACAGCGCGCTCTCCGCGCGCCGCCCGTTGGGACGGGCGGGCCTTGTCTGCCACTCGCCGAGCAGCATGCGGGCCTGCTCGTCGCTGAGGTCGGCGCTGGCGATGCCGAAGCGGCGCTCGGTCTCGGCGTCGAGGTCGAGGGCGCGGGTCTGGGCGAGGCGACCGAGGGCCTGGAGCTGGCGCTCGCTGGCGGGCTGGCTGCCCTCGGCGAGGGCGGCGGCCGCGCGGGCGCGCTGGTCGGCGCCGTAGCGGGCCCGCTCGTCGGCCAGCTTCTTGAGGCCGTCAATGAAGCCCGAGGCCTGGCCCTTGGTCATGGTCACCAGGTCAACGCCGTGCTCGCCGGCGTAGCCGGCCAGCTCCTCGTTGGACCAGGCGAGGGTGTCCTGGAGCGTGGCGATGTAGTTGCGCTGCTTGTCGCTGGCGGGGGCGTCGGGGTCGCGCACGATGATCGGGGCGGGGGCGCCCTGGGCCTCGCGGACGGCGGCCACCTGCTGCTCGACGGCCTCGCGCTGGGCGCGGTAGATGCGCCAGCCGAGGTCTACGGCGCGCTGCACCTCCTCGTCGGAGGCTTCAACGGGCAGGGTGATCGTCTCCTCGAGGGTGACGAAGTCCTCGCCGAGGCGGACTGCGGCGCGGTAGGTGCGCGTGACGCTGCGCTCATCCTTGGGGGTGGGCATGGGGGTCTCCTTGCCGGTGGCGCCGGCCGGCGGCGCCGCTGCCGGTCTAACTCCGACTCTCCGTAGCTGCTCGTACCTGGTGTAGCGGGGGCTGGCGCCCCACCTCTCTGTCGCCCGGCCTGCGTAGCAGGAGCACGTCCATTATAGCACAGACGTTCCACGATCGCAAGGCCCGTCGCCCCGGGCACAGGGCGACGAGGTGCCAGATTGCGCGCTCCGAGGGGCTATGGTACCATAGAGAGACGCGCCGTCGCCTGTCGCACAGACAGGCCCTTTTTTATGCTCGAGCGAGGTGCTTATGTCAATGGGAGTCGCCTACACGCTGACCGTGCGCTGTGAGATCGAGAACCGCCCCGGCATGCTCGGCCGGCTGACCACGCGCATCGGCGAGGTAGGCGGCGACATTGGCGCCATTGACATCGTGCGGGCCGAGCGCTCGCTGCTGGTGCGCGATATCACCGTGCGCGTGCAGGACGAGCAGCACGGCGAGGCGATCGTGAAGGCGATCGGCGCGCTGCCGGGCATCGGCGTGCTGAACGTGAGCGACCGAGTCTTTCTGGCCCACCTGGGCGGCAAGCTGGCGGTGCAGAGCAAGGTGCCCTTGAAGACCCGCGACGACCTCTCGCTGGCCTACACCCCGGGCGTCGCCCGGGTCTGCAAGGCGATCGCCGACGAGCCGCGCAAGGTCTTCGACCTGACCTGGAAGGGCAACAGCGTAGCCGTCGTGAGCGACGGCAGCGCCATCCTCGGCCTGGGCAACCTGGGCCCCGAGGCGGCCATGCCGGTGATGGAGGGCAAGGCCATCCTGTTCAAGGAGCTGGCCGACATTGACGCCGTGCCGATCTGCCTGCGCTCGCAGGACCCCGACCTGATCGTGCAGACGGTCGAGCAGCTGGCCCCGAGCTTCGGCGGGATCAACCTGGAGGACATCGCCGCGCCGAGCTGCTTCCTGGTGGAGGGGCGCCTGCACGAGAGCCTCGACATCCCGGTGCTGCACGACGACCAGCACGGCACGGCGGTGGTGGTCCTGGCCGCCCTGCGCAACGCCCTGGGCCTGGCCGGCAAGGGCCTGGGCGAGGTCAGGGCCGTGGTCAACGGGGTGGGCGCGGCGGGCACGGCGATCATCAGGGCCCTGCTCGAGGCGGGCCTCGGCGAGGTGACGGCGGTGGACCGCCACGGCATCTTGCGGGCGGGCGACGACCATCTCCA
>DAOLDO010001177.1:0-1990 GCA_035327325.1 Chloroflexaceae bacterium
GGGGGAGCGCGAGGGGGGCCTGGCGGCAGGCCCCCCTCGCAGAAAAGGGGCCGGCAGGGCTCCCCCTGTCTGAGCGGGGCTAGACGACCACCGTCTCCTGGTAGACCCCGAAGACCTCGCGCATGACGTCGCACATCTCGCCCATGGTGCAGTAGGCCCGCACGCAGTCGAGGATGGCGGGCATGGTGTTCTCGCCGCCCTGGGCCACGGCCCGCAGCTCGGCCAGGCGCCGCCGCGCCAGCTCGTTGTCGCGCTCGCGGCGCACCCTGTTCAGCCGCTCGATGTGCTTGCGCTCGCCCTCGGGGTCCATCGCCAGGATGGGGATCTCGAGCGGCGCCTTGACCGTGTAGGCGTTCACGCCGACCACCTCGCGCTCGCCGCCGTCAATCTCCTGCTGGTAGCGGTAGGCCGCGTCGGCGATCTCCTTCTGGAAGAAGCCGTTCCTGATGGCCGCGATCACCCCGCCCTGGTCGTAGATCGCCTTGAAGTAGGCGTTGGCCTCGCGCTCCATGCGGTCGGTCAGGGCCTCGACGAAGTAGCTGCCGCCCAGGGGATCAACGGTGTTGGTGACCCCGCTCTCGGCGGCGATCACCTGCTGGGTGCGCAGGGCGATCGTCACCGCCTTCTCGCTGGGCAGGGCCAGGGCCTCGTCCATCGAGTTGGTGTGCAGCGACTGGGTGCCGCCGAGCACAGCGGCCAGGGCCTGGACGGCCGTGCGCACGATGTTGACCTCGGGCTGCTGGGCGGTGAGCGAGCAGCCGGCGGTCTGGCTGTGGAAGCGCAGCCACCACGAGCGCTCCTTCTTCGCCCCGTAGGTCTCGCGCATCAGGCGCGCCCAGATGCGGCGGGCCGCCCGGTACTTGGCGATCTCCTCGAAGAAGTCGTTGTGGGCGTTGAAGAAGAACGAGAGGCGCGGCGCGAAGTCGTCCACGTCGAGCCCGCGCTCGATGCACGCCTCGACGTAGGCCCGGCCATCGGCCAGGGTGAAGGCCAGCTCCTGCGCCGCCGTGGCCCCCGCCTCCCTGATGTGGTAGCCGCTCACGCTGATCGGGTTCCACTGGGGCACGTTCCGGCTGCCGAACTCGATCGTGTCTACTACCAGGCGCATGCTCGGCTCGGGCGGGAAGATGTACTCGTTCTGGGCGATGTACTCCTTCAGAATGTCGTTCTGGGTCGTGCCGCGCAGCTGCGCCCAGGGGATGCCGCGCTTCTCGGCGACGGCCAGGTACATCGCCCAGATGATCGAGGCGGGCGAGTTGATCGTCATCGAGGTGGAGACCTGGTCGAGGGGCAGGCCATCGAGCAGGATCTCCATGTCGGCGAGCGACGAGATCGCCACGCCGCACTTGCCGAACTCGCCCTCGACCAGGGGGTGGTCGGTGTCGCGCCCGTAGAGGGTCGGCATGTCGAAGGCGATCGAAAGCCCCGTCTGCCCCTGGCTGAGCAGGTAGCGGAAGCGCGCGTTGGTCTCCTCGGCGGTGCCGAAGCCGGCGAACATGCGCATCGTCCAGACCTTGCCGCGGTAGCCCGTGGGGTGGATGCCCCTGGTGTACGGGTACTCGCCGGGGTGGGCGATGTCGCGGCTGTAGTCGCTCTCGGTCAGGTCGAGGGGCGTGTAGAGCCGCTCGACCGGCGCGCTGCTCGTGGTCATGAAGCGCACGTCGCGCTCGGGGGCCCGCTCCAGGGCCGGCCAGAGCGTCTGCTGCTCCCAGCGCTCCTGGGCTGCCCGGATCTGCTCCTTCGGCTCGAACATCGGCGTCCCTCCACAGCTAGAGTTGTCAGCTCTGACAGTTGGTTATCATCGCTCCACTCCCTGCATTGTAGCATGGCCGGTCCGGCCGGGGGCGAGGGAGCGGGCCAGGGCGACGGCCCGCACCTCGCGCGAGCCAGCGGCCCGCAGGGCGTCGGCGCAGGCCGCCAGGGTGGCGCCCGTGGTCAGCACGTCGTCCACCAGCAGCGCGCGCGCCGGGGGCGGGCCCTCGCCGGCCCA
>DAOLDO010001178.1:0-1990 GCA_035327325.1 Chloroflexaceae bacterium
GAGACGACAAATGCCGCACCAGGGTGCGGCCCTCGCGCCCGGGCCAGAAGAAGTGGCGGGGAGGGAGGGATTCGAACCCCCGATGGAGTTGCCCCCATAGCGGTTTAGCAAACCGCCGCACTAGGCCACTATGCGACCTCCCCGTGCGAGCGACTGGCGCGATTGTACCACAGCCGCGCCCTCTTGCCAACTCCTGGGCGGTTTGTGGAGGGGGCGGTGGGATTCGAACCCACGGGCCCGGTCAAGGGCCTGTCGTTTTCAAGACGACCCCGTTCGACCACTCCGGCACACCCCCGTTACGCCAAATGCAGGCGTCTCCACAGAGCGGAAACGCCTGCCTTGTGTGATCCTCGCGCTGCTGGACCCAGAGTGGCAGGCGGGACAGGAATCGAACCTGCAACCTGCGGATTTGGAGGCCGCTGCTCTGCCAATTGAGCTACCCGCCTTCGCACCGCACGATGATACCACACCCCGCCGGCCTTTGCAACTCAGCCGGCGGCCCGCGCGAGGGCGGCGGCCATGCGCTCGAGCCCCTCGGCGAGCAGGGCCCGCGGGCAGCCGAAGTTGATCCGCACGAAGCCCTCGCCGCCCGGCCCGAAGGCCGTGCCGTCCGAGAGGGCCACCCTGGCCTGCTCGAGGAAAAACTTGTAGGGGCTGCCCTCAATGCCGGCCTCGCGGCAGTCCACCCAGGCCAGGTAGGTGGCCGCGGGCGCCGTCGTGCGCAGGGCGGGCATGTGCCTGGCCACGTAGGCGAGCAGGAAGTCGCGGTTGGCCGTGAGGTAGGCCCGCAGGGCCTCGAGCCAGCCGTCGCACTCCTCGAAGGCGGCCCGCGCCGCCGCCAGGCCCATGGCGTTGACGTTGGGCACAATGCCCGCGCCGGCCTGGCCGAAGCGCCTGCGCAGCTCGGGGTCGCTGATGATCGCGATGCCGCAGCCGAGCCCCGGCACGTTAAAGGTCTTGCTCGGCGAGATCAGGGTGATCGTGCGCGCGGCGATCTCGGGCGCCAGCCCCGCCATCGGCGTGTGCCGCGTGTCGCCCAGCAGCAGCTCGCTGTGGATCTCGTCGGCGCAGATCACGGTGTCGTTGCGCAGGCACAGCTCGGCGATCTGCCTGAGGGCCGCCGGGTCGTACGCGACGCCCACGGGGTTGTGGGGGTTCGAGAGCAGCAGCAGCCGCGTGCGCCCGCCCAGGGCCCCGGCCAGGGCGTCGAGGTCCAGCTCATAGCGCAGCGCGCGCCCCTCCACCGCCAGGGCCAGGGGCGCCGTCTCGGCGGCGCGCCCCTGGTAGCCCGGCGCCGTCAGGAAGGGCGGGTAGGCCGGCGTCAGGTTGAGCACGCCGTCGCCCGGCTCGCCGATGGCCCGGCAGGTGACGTTGATCGCCGAGACCAGGCTCGGCACCGGCACGACGTGCTCGGGCGCGACCCGCCAGCCGTACAGCCGCTCCATGCGCGCGGCGACCGCCTCGGCCAAGGCGCGGTGGGGCGACGAGTAGCCAAAGGTGGCCTGGGCCGCCCGCTCGTGCAGGGCCCGCACCAGGGGCTCGGGCGAGGCGAAGTCCATGTCCGCCACCCACATGGGGAGCACATCCTCGGGGTAGTGCTCCCACTTGGCGCTGCCGGTGCCCCGGCGCGGGATGACCTGGTCGAAGTCGTAGGGCATGGGACCTCTCCTCAATGCTGCGGTGGGCTGGCTGCCTATTGTAGGGCGGTTGCCGCCGCCGTCAAGTCCCCGCCAGCCCGTGCTATAATGGCGCCCGCATGGACGCCACCACCCCACAAGCCGGCCCCCTCGAGCTCCGCGGCCCCCTCAGCCTCTGGGGCGGCCCCGTCTACTACCGCGAGGTCGGCGACCCCGGCGGCCCCCGCACCCCGCTGCTCCTGCTCCACGGCTGGGGCGGCTCGTCGCGCTACTGGCGCCCCACCCTGGCCGACCTCGGCGTCGACCGGCCCGTGCTCGCCCCCGACCTGCCCGGCTTCCGGGCCTCGCCAGCG
>DAOLDO010001179.1:0-1989 GCA_035327325.1 Chloroflexaceae bacterium
ACAACGAGAACCTGGCCGTCGCCGACCTCGATCGCGACGGGGCGATGGAGATCTCCGCCCCGACCGATACCCCCTACATCACCCCCCTGCCCCCCGCCGGGGGCCAGCTCCCCGCCAGCACCATCTACGGCCCCGGCAAGGTCTGGAGTCAGGTCGGCGTCCACGTCGATCACGCGGTGGACCTGCGGGGCTACGCGAACTGCGGGACCGAGCACCGCCCGAACTTCGCCAACGCGGCCCCGGCCACCGGCGACCTCGACGGCGACGGGACGCTGGAGCTGGTGGTGCCCGGCGACGTCTACAACTGCGCCGTGGGCGACCCCGAGGGCGACCTCTACTACCTGCCATGGGTGCTGAAGGGCGACCGGACGCGCTGGGCCGCCGGCCCCTACGACTGGACCACCCTGCCCGCCCCCGCGCCGGGCAGCGGGCCCCTCTCGCAGGACTACACCCGAATCGAGAACATCGCCGTCAACGCCGTGCTGGCCGACCTCGACGGCGACGGGACGCGCGAGATCCTCTACCCCTCGTACGACGGCCGGCTCCACGCCTACTGGCTCGACAAGACCAGGCGCGGCGCCTGGCCCTTCGACGTGCCGGGTGCGGGCACCCGCTTCGCCTCCGAGCCCGCGGTGGCCGACCTCGACAACGACGGCCGCGCCGAGGTGATCTTCACCTCGTGGCCCGAGAAGGGGGCCGGGCGGGTCGGCCAGCTGCACATCCTCGACTGGCAGGGCAACCAGCTCCACGCCGTGAACCTGCCCGCGCCCGGGGCCGGCGCCAGCTGGAACGGCGGCCTCGGCGCGCCGACCCTGGCCAACCTCGACGCCGACCCCGACCTCGAGGTGGTGGTGGGCACCAGCCACAGCGGCGCCGTCGCCTACGACCTGCCGGGCAGCGCCGGCGCGCGCGTGCTCTGGGGGACGGGGCGCGGCGGCCCCATGCGCACGGGGGCGGCCCCGGCGGCGCAGCCGGCCCTCAGCCTGAGCAGCCCGCGGCCGAGCCAGGTGCCGCCGGTGGGGGCGAGCAGCGTGAGCTTCACCGTCGTGGTCGGCGGCGCCACCGCGCCGGTGGCGCTGACGGCCGGGTCGCCCAGCGGGCCCGCGCCGCTGCCGAGCGTCAGCGTCAGCCCGCCGAGCCTGGGCGGGCCGGGCCAGGCCACCGTGACGCTGACCGGGGCGGGCGGGGCGCTGCTCGCGCCGGGCGCCTACAGGGTCACGCTCACGGCCACCAGCGGCGCGGCGAGCCGCAGCCTGACCCTGCGGGCCTTCGTCGGCGGGCGCAGCGTCTACCTGCCCCTGGCGCGCCGGTGAGGCCGGC
Organism: Chloroflexaceae bacterium; assembly: GCA_035327325.1. Lineage (GTDB taxonomy): Bacteria > Chloroflexota > Chloroflexia > Chloroflexales > Chloroflexaceae > CAIWXH01. The sequence continues at coordinate 1,321 of DAOLDO010001179.1, forward strand.
GACGGGCGCTCGCGCGGGTGAAGCTACGCCGCGCCCGAGGGCGCGCAGGGGAGCGGGCATCCGTTGCATAGGGAGCCTCTTCGCCGGGCCGGAAGGCGCGGCTACTGTACCACCTCGCGGCGGGCCGCGCCCCCACGGCGCGCACTCAATGCTTCTGCCCTCGACGGCGCGCCGGCCCTACCTTTTGGCGGGCAGGTCATCGTCCCGGAATTGATACACCACCGGCACCGGACAGTCCGGGCCGCAGATGGCGATCCGGGCCGCTTCGGCGTAGGGGTGCGCGCAGACAGAGCCGTTGTTGTTGCCGGCCTCGTCCACCGCCCGCGGCACCCGGTACGGGCCCTGCTCCTCGAACCAGGCAACTGTCTCGTGGAGCCAGCCGGCCGGGCAACCGGTCTCGGGCGGGGTCGAGGGCGCGGCGCGCGCAGAGGCCGACAGTGGTCCAACGATCAGGGTCACGAGCAGCGTCCAGACAATGATCATACCTCGCTGTCCCATGCAGGAACCTCCCTTCTTCGCGGGACTCCCGCGCTCGGTCGGTAGATAGGCTCCTCGCGTACTTGGGCCGGAAAGATCGAGGCCGGCGAGCGACTATCCTCCCGCGTACCTGTAAAATGCCCGCTGCGGCGCCCACGGCAGCGGCGGGCGCTGGCCCCCTCCGCGCCCCCC
>DAOLDO010001180.1:0-1988 GCA_035327325.1 Chloroflexaceae bacterium
CGATCCCGTGGCGCCGCGTGGCGACCCAGCCGTAGGCGACGGGCGCCTCCTCGAGCCAGGCCAGGTAGGCCAGGTGCGCGTCCGCGAGCCGGGCCGCCGCCGCCTCGGGCGACAGCCCGGCGAGCCGGGCGATCAGCGCGGCGTCGGCGCTCGGGCCGGCGCGGAAGCCCGGCAGCTCGGTGAGCCGCGGCAGCCCATCCCGCGGCGCCCAGAGATAGCTGTAGCCGAGGACACGGTAGGACACGCCAAACCTCCCTGGAGGGCCCTGGCGCGGCGCCCGCCCTCGCGATCCAGACGGTATTATAACAAGAGGAGCAGCCTACCCGGACGCCCGCCGGCCGCCGGGAATTCCTACACGCCAGGTCGCGCTCCTGGTATGATGAAGTGGTCCGGCGGTCGAGCGACCGCCGCCGTCGAGCTGGTGAGGCCGCCGTGGGACTCTTTCCGCCCCGACACTCCTCCATCCTTCGCCCGCTTCTGATCGCCGCCTCGGTGGTCCTGGTGCTTGGCGCGATGCGCATCGGCGCCCCCATCCTCAACCCGCTGCTGCTGGCCCTGGTCATCACCCTGCTCTGCAACCCGATCTACCTCTGGCTCCAGCGCCGCGGCCTGTCCTCCTGGCTGGCCCTCCTGCTCATGGTCAGCGCCTTCCTCAGCGGCGCCATCGTCCTGGTCGGCTTCATCGGCGTCTCGCTCAGCCAGCTCACCTCCCGCCTCGGGATCTACCAGGCCCTGCTGACCGAGCAGGAGCTGGCGCTGCGCACCTGGCTGGCCGGGCACGGGCTGGTCGCGGCCGACCTGCAGTTCTTCGGCCTGCTCAACAGCGTCAACCTGACCCGCATCCTGGGGGTCATGCTCACCGGGATCGGCAATGTGCTCGGCAACGCCCTGCTGGTCGTGGTGCTCGTGCTGTTCTTCCTGGTCGAGCTGCCGGCCTTCCAGCGCCGGCTGCGCAGCGACCTGGGCGAGCAGAGCCCGCTGCTGGGCCGGCTGCGGCGCTTCGGCGGCAGCGTGCTCAGCTATTTCGGCATCAGGACCTACATCAACCTGGTGGTCGCGCTCGGCTCGAGCCTGGCGCTGGCCGCCCTGGCCGTCCCCTTCACGCCCCTGTGGGGCATGCTGATCTTCCTGCTCAGCTACATCCCCTACATCGGCATCCCGATCGCGGCCCTGCCCGCCGTGCTGCTCGCGCTGGCCGAGCATGGGCCCGTGCGCGCCGGCCTGGTGATCCTGGCGGTGACGGTGATCAACAGCGCGGTCGAGAACCTGGTCGCGCCGGCCATGATCGGCCGCCGGCTCAGCCTCTCGCCCGCCGTGGTCTTCGTCGCCTTCTTCTTCTGGACCTGGCTGCTCGGCCCGCCGGGCACCTTTCTCTCCATGCCGATCACGGTGCTGCTGACCGTCTTGCTCGACAGCTACGAGGAGACGCGCTGGCTCGCCCGCCTCATGGGCTCCTCGTCGCTGGAGGCCCTGGGCGAAACGCCCGCGAAGCCGGTGGGCGAGCCCCTGGCCGTGCCCGTGCGGGAGGAGTAGGGGCCCCCTGGCGCGACCTCGGCCAGGGTTGCCGAAGAAGGGAGCGCCCGCCGAGCTGCTCGGCTCGCGCGGGCCCTGCTGCGTCGCCTCGTGTGGCGTAGTTCTTGCTCCCCGGGCAGGTCAGGACCCGCGACCGTACCCTGCGAGGGAAAGCACATGACGAAGCACGATCAGGATCTCGAGTCCATGAGCTGCGATGAGCTGCTGCGCGAGCTTGCGCGCCTGGCCCCTGATAGCGATGCGGTCAACGCCGAAGTCGCGACGCCCGAGCGGGCGACGCCCGCCCAAGAGCCGCAGGCCGCGAGCCTCGTCAATCAGCGCGCCCGGATGGATCGCATCAGCGAGCTGCTCAAGGCGAAGAACTGCACGAGCGAGTAGCGCGTAGAGATAGAGTCGAACTTAGGCACGGTTCATTCCTGCTTTACAGTCTGGTGCCGCCGCAGACCTCACCCCCC
>DAOLDO010001181.1:0-1987 GCA_035327325.1 Chloroflexaceae bacterium
CGCGCAGCGTCCCTATCGCTCGCATCGTGGCGAGCGAGGGGCGCAGCGGCGACTTCGACCGGCGCTTCCGCCCGCTCACGACCCACACCTGGGACCGCTGGCGCGGCGTGGCCCTGGCCCTCGTTCGCGGCGAGGCCCTGCCCCCGGTCGAGCTGATCGCCGTCGGCGACAGCTACGCCGTGCGCGACGGGCACCACCGCATCTCGGCCGCCGCGGCCCTGGGCCAGCGCGAGGTGGACGCCCTGGTGATGGTGGTCGAGGTGGGGTAGGCGGCGATAGGGCGCCGAGCGGGTGAGGGGCGGCGGCGAGCCAGCCCCTACGCCGTCCCCGCCGCCAGCTCGGTCGCCTCGGCGAGGCCCATAGCCGCGCCCGCGGCCTCGGCGGCGGCGCGCTCGTCGGGGCTGAGGCGGGCGGCGACGGCGGCGAGGGTGCGCTCGCGCTCGCGGAGGTTGGCGGGCTCGATCAGGCCGCCCGAGGCGTCGAGGGCGGCCTGGGCGGCGATCGCCGCGGCGAGCAGGCGGGCGGCCGCGGCCGCGTCGCCCCGCTCGGCCGCCACGCCGGCCAGGCCGATCACCGCGTCGGCGCTGCTCCAGGCGTGGCCGATGGCCCCGAAGGTGGCCAGGCTGGCGGCGAAGTCCCGGGCGGCCCCCGCGAGGTCGCCGCGGGCCCGGGCGACATAGCCGAGGTTGTGCAGCATCGCGGCCTCGCCCTGACGGTGGCCGTGGGCGCGGAAGATCGCCAGGCTCTGCTCGTAGCCGGCGGCCGCGGCCTCGTACTCGCCCAGGCAGCGGCGCGCGTCGGCGCCGTGGTTGATCGCCCAGGCCAGGTCAACCGTGCCGCCGCGCCGGCGCAGCAGCTCCGCGTTTTCGTCGAAGAGGGCCGCGGCCTGGGCGAAGTCGCCGGTGCGGTAGGCATCCCAGGCCCTGATGTGCAGCAGGTCGGCCAGCTCGCCCTCGGCGGCGGCCGGCCGCATCAGCGCCAGACTCTCCTCGAGCAGGGCCTTGCCCCGCGCCTGGTTGCCCGCGCTGTAGGCGCCGAAGCTGCGGTGCCAGCACAGCTCGGCCAGGAGCCAGGTGTGGGGGCCGCCGCGCAGCAGGGCCACCCCCTCACGCAGGACGGCGTCGGCCCCGGGCAGGTCGCCCGCGCGCTGGAGGCACCAGCCGAGGTGGGCCAGGGCCTCGCCCAGCCTCACCGCGTCGCCCTGGCGGCGCCAGAAGTCCGCGGTGGCCTGCGCCAGCTCGAACGTCTCGGCGTGGTCGCCCTGGTGGCCGAGGCCCCAGGCGAGGCGGCCGCGGGCCGACGCCTGGCCGGGCCCGTCGCCGAGGGCCTGGAACAGGGCCAGGGCCTCGCGGGCCAGGGCGACGCCGGCGCCGTAGGTGCCCTGGTGGAGGGCGAGGTTGGCGGCCTCGTCGAGGGCCTGGGCCCGGGCGAGGCTAGGGCCCGTGAGGGCGGGGAGGGCGAGCAGGCGGGCGAGCCAGGCCCGCCCCTCGGCGACGTGGTCGCGCTCGTGCCAGAGCCATGCCTGGGCGCGCACGAGCTCCACGGCCAGGGCGTGGTCGCCCTCCTCAAGGGCCCAGCCGAGGGCCGCCCGCAGATTGTCGAGCTCGGTCGCGGCGCGGGCGATGGCATGGCCGCGGGCGTCGGTGGTCAGCATGGCGGCCGCCGCGGCGGCGAGGGCGGCGTAGTGCTCGGCGTGGGCGCGGGCCGCCAGGGCGCCGGCGCCGAGGTCGGCCAGCCGCTCGTGGGCGAACTCGCGCACCGTCTCGAGCATGTCGAAGCGCAGGGCGCCCCGCTCGTCGGCGGCGGCGCGGACGAGGCTGTGGTCGATCAGGGTGGCGAGCATGTCGGCGGCGCGGGCGGGCGCGGGCGCCTCGGCGGGCGCCCCCGACGCGGCCGCACGGCTCAGCACCCCCTCCAGGGCGTCGAGGGCCCCGCCGCCGCGGAAGACGGCGAGCCAGGCGAGCAGGCGCCGCTCGTCGGCGCCGAG
>DAOLDO010001182.1:0-1985 GCA_035327325.1 Chloroflexaceae bacterium
GCGCTCGCCCTGAGGCGTGAGGTGTGAAGCCTCCGCGGCAGCCGTCGTGGCAGAATCACACCTCACACCTCGCACCTCACCCTACCCGGGCACGCTGATCGCCGCCAGGTCCGTGCGCCCCGGGAAGGCGCGCAGCTCGAAGCCGGTGAGCCCCTCGCGGGCGGCGCCGAGGGCGGCGAAGAAGTAGGGGATGATGATCGGGCCGCGCTCGATCAGGATGCGCTGGATCTCGCCGTAGGCCCGCGTGCGCTCGGCCTCGTCGAGGGTCGTGCCGGCCAGCTGGGCCAGCTCGTCGAACTCCGGGTCCGAGAAGTGGCTCTCGTTCCACACGGCGTCGGTGACCAGCATCACGTCGAGGTAGAACTGGGGCACCGGGCGCGAGGCCCAGCCGGTGATGCCGAGGTCTACCTCGAGCCAGCCGTTCTCGCCGTAGTAGACGCTCTCGGGCTCGACGATCACATTCACATTGATGCCGGCCTCGGCCCACTGCTCCTTGAGCACCACGGCCAGGTCGGGGCGGTCGCCCGAGTCGGGCACGTGGAAGTCGAGGCTGAGCCCGTCGGGGAAACCGGCCTCGGCCAGCAGGGCGCGGGCCTGCTCGGGGTCGCGCTCGGGGATAGGCGTGTCCTCCGAGTAGTAGGCGGTGAAGAGGGGGCCGATCGGGCTGTCGCGGCCGATCGCGCCGAGCCCGAGCGTGACCGTGTCGAAGATCGCCTCGCGGTCGGTGGCCAGCTTGAAGGCCTGGACCACCTGGGGCAGGCTGCCCGGCTCGCGGTCGGAGCGCAGGCGCACCAGGTCGAAGCCGTTGGTGGCCACCTGCTGCGTGGCGATGCCCTGCTCCTGCTGGAGCGCCTGGAAGAGCGGCGTGGGCATGCGCAGGGTCACGTCCACCTGTCCGCCGCGCAGGGCGTCCACGGCGGCGGCCTGGTCGGGGAAGAAGATCAGCTCGAGGCTGGCGGCGCCGGGCTTGCCGGGCACGAAGTAGTCGGGGTTGGCCTCGAGGGTCATGCGGTTCTCGGGGCTGTACTCGACCACCCTGAAGGGCCCGGTGCCATTGAAGGCCGTGCCGAGGTCGGCGGCCTCGGCCTTGACCACCAGGGCGTGGTTGTCGCTCAGGTCGTAGAGGAAGAAGGGGTTGGTCGCGCTGAGCGTGAAGACCACGGCGCTGTCGCCCTCGGCCGCGACCGAGGCGAGATTGGCGTAGAGGTCGGCGGTGGGTAGCGCGTTGGCGGGGTCGCGCAGACGGTCGAAGGTCCAGACCACGTCGGCGGGGGTGAGGGGGCTGCCGTCGTGGAAGGTGACGCCCTCGGCGAGGGTGAGGGTGTAGGTCAGGCCGTCGTCGCTGACCGCCCACTCGGTGGCGAGGCGGGGGACGATATTGTTGTCGCCGTCAATGTCTACCAGGTAGTCGTAGACCGAGTGGAGGATCAGGATCTCGGCGTCGGAGGATGCCTGGGCGGGGTCGAGCTGCACGGGGATCTCGGTGGCGACGCGCAGGGTGCCGGCGCCGCTCGCGACCGCGGGCTCGGTGGGCTGGGGGCCAGTGGCGGAGGTGGGCACGGCGGCGTTTGTGGGCTCGGCGACGGCGGTTGCGGCGGGCGAGGTGGGGCTGCCGGCGCCGGGGGCGCAGGCGGCGAGGGCGGCGGCGCCGGCCGAGAGGCCGAGGGCGCTCATCAGCCGCATGAAGCCGCGGCGGCTGAGCCGGCCGGCGAAGACGTCGCGGCGGGCGGCCTCCACGATCCGGTCACGGTCGGGGTGAGGTGTCACTTGTGCCTCCTGGGCTACGGGCGCCGGTGAGGCTCGCGGCGGGGATGACGTCGGGCGGGCGAGCGCGGGGTGTGATGGAAGGCAGGGCGCTGCTGCCTCCGTCAGATGGTCTCGTGGGGGCGGTGGCCGCTGCGGCTCACCAGCCCGTGGTGCCGGGGCCGCCCTTGAACGGGCCGACCACATCGGCGGTGATCCAGCCGCCGTAGAAATCGCCGGGC
>DAOLDO010001183.1:0-1979 GCA_035327325.1 Chloroflexaceae bacterium
GAGCCCGCCCCGGCTGGCCTTCGGCCGCTACGGGCTCTGGGCCGACGCGGCCCGGGAGCGCGAGCTGCTCGCCGCCCAGGCCCGCGTCGGCGCCGCCCTGGAGGCCGAGGTGCGCGCCGCGGGAGGGCCGATCTTCACCGATATGCCCGGGGTGGCCGCCGCCGCGGGCGCCGGGTCGCGCCTCCAGGCATTCGAGGCCCGCCAGCTGCTCGACCAGGGCCTCGCGGAGGAGGGCGAGCTCCTGCGCGAGCTGGCCAACGGCGCCGTGCCCCTGGCCGTGATTGACTACCTCGGCAACTGGCTCACGCCCGGCGTGGTCGAGATCCTGCAGCGCCGCTACGCCCACGACGGCTCGCTCGGCACCTTCGACCTCTACAGGCCCGTCGCGGTCGGGCCCGAGCGTCCCCTCGACCTCGGCTACGCCATCCCCGCGGGCGAGCTGCGCCTGGTCGGCTACAGCCTGGCCCCGCCGGCAGGCGAGGCCCACGAGCCCGGCGAGACCCTGGCCCTGGCCCTCACCTGGCGACAGGGCGCGGGCGAGGTCGGTGCGCCCTCCGTCGTGGTGCGGCTGACGACGCCCGAGGGCTACCCGCTGCTCGAGGACGAGCGGCCCCTGCTCTATGGGGCCTACCCGCCCGCGGCCTGGCCGGCGGGCGAGCCTGTCCAGCACATGCAGCCGCTGGCCCTGCCCCCCGAGCTGCCGGCGGGCCGCTACGCCATCGCCGTCGGGCTGCGCGAGGGCGGGGCCGTGCTGGCGGAGGCGCAGCCGATCACGACGGTCGAGGTGGCCGAGCAGGGCGGGGCCTGGTTCGAGGAGACGGGGCGCTTCGTGCCGGCGCGCCTGATGCGGGCCTGGGCCGAGCTGGGCGGGGCCGAGCGGGCCGGCCTGCCCCTCACGCCCGCGGTGCCCTTCGCCTGGGGCCGGCTCCAGTGCTTCGAGCGGGCCTGCCTGGAGCTGCGCGGCGACGAGGCGCGCCAGCGCCCCCTCGGCGAGCGGCTCTACCTCGCCGAGACGATCAGGGGCGCTGGCTGCCCCGGGGGCGAGCCCGCCCAGGGCGGCCTCTGCCCCGGCTTCGCGGGCGCCCCCGAACAGTTCGCCGAGCTGGGGCGCCCCCTGAGCGGCGAGCTCGCGCGCAACGGCTGGCTGGTGCAGTGGACGGAGCACGCCCGGCTCGAGCGGGCGCCGGGGGGCGAGGCGAGCGGCCTCGGGCGCCTGGGCGACGAGAGCCTGCGCCTGCCCCCGGGGGCGGCCTACAGGTGGCCGTAATGTCGAGGTGGCTCCTCGGCCCTACCCCGGCCGCTCGCACAGGAAGGCCGGCCGGCCCCCGGCGCTATGGTAGCTGTAGCGCGCCCCGCCGGTCCCGAGCAGGATCAGGGCCCCCTCGACCAGGGCCTGGGTGTAGAGCATGCCCGGCTGCGGGCAGCCGATGCTCCCGTCGGACCAGACCACGGCGTGCACGCCCTCCACGGTGATGTCGGCGGGCGCAAGGCCGAGCCGCCCCGCCAGGTCGGCCATGGCCCCGTCAACCAGGGCGGCCATGGGGGCGGGGTAGGGCGGGGCGAAGCTGCTGATCACCTGGTGCCCCATGCTCACCTCGCCGGGTTCTCGCAGTAGACGAACTGGCCGCGGTCGTCGCCGTGGTAGGCGTACTCGGCCCCGTCGGCCTCGACCACGACGCGGAAGCCCTCGGTGATCACCTGGGGGTACATCAGGCCCGGCTGGGGGCAGCCGAGGGAGCCGTCGGGCCACGACACGGCCTCGGCGGTGACCACGCTGAAGCTGCCGGGCGCGGCGGCCACCCGACCCGCGAGGTCGGCGAAGATCGCGCTGAGGGTCTCCTGGGTCACGACAAGGCCAGACCCACCAAGGGCAGCGGCGGCCTGGGCGGCGGCGGTGGCGGCGGTCGCGGGGTCCGCCCCGGCGCTCGCCGGCGGGGCCTCGGTTGGGGCGGGCGCGGTCGTCGGGGCGGCGGTGGGCG
>DAOLDO010001184.1:0-1976 GCA_035327325.1 Chloroflexaceae bacterium
GCCCCATCTGGCTGAAGGCGCGCCGCCACGCCTGCACCTCCGGCAGGTCCGACTCGGTCGCCCCTGCGAGCCTGGCGCGGGCGCGCTCGAAGAGCGGGGGCAGCCGGGCGGAGATGTTGACGTCGGGTCGGATGCCGTCGATCAGCAGGACGCCGGGCACCAGGGTCGGAAAGGCGCTCCAGATCGCCGGGTCGTGCGCGAAGTACACGCTGTGCTCCCCCTTATCGTGGCCAGCGCCGCGCGGGATCGCGCCGGCCCCAGATGCGTTTGTCCGTCACCAGCCGGACGAGCATGTCGTGCGTCACTGTGATCTGGCAGGAGAGGCGAGGGTAGCCGAACTGCGCGGCGAGGCGGTCGTGCCAGTGCGCGGGCGCCCGGGCGCCCTCCTCCAGCCAGACGCCGCAGGTGGCACAAAGCCCGCGCCCGCCGCAGTTGAGCCGGCGGGTCAGCGCGGCGTAGGGCGAGAGCCCGGCCATGAGCAGTGCCCGGCGCAGATTGACGCGGTGGGGAACCACCAGGGTGTGGCGCGTCTCGCCGGCGAGCACCGTGAGCGTATGCGTTGACGCGGCCTGCATGGGCTACCCCTCCTCCTCGCCGAGCTCGCTCGCGCGGCGGGCCGCGTCCTTCCCAAAGCGGGCCTGCACCGCCGCAAGGGCGGCGCGCAGCCTGGCCTGGCGCGCCTGCTCCTCGGGCGTCGGCACGTCCCACAGGCTCAGCTGCCGCGGCGGCGTGCCGAGCCCGCTCACCCCCACGCCGATCAACCGTACGGGCTGCCGCTCGGGCCAGGTCTGGTTGAACAGGCGCAGCGCGGCCTCGACGATCGCCTCGGCCTCATCGGTCGGCTGGGGGAGGGTGAGCTGGCGGGTCGGCGTCGTGAAGTCTGGCCAGCGGATCTTGAGCTTGACCGATGTGCCCATCACGCCCTTGCGCTGGAGCTTGGCCGCCACCTCCTGCGCCTGAGCGCGCAGGGTCTGTTCCAGGCGCGTCCGGTCACGCACATCGTGGGCGAATGTGGTTTCCTGGGAGATCGACTTGGCGGCCCGCTCCGTGACGATCGGTCGGTCGTCCTGGCCGCGGGCACGTCGGGTGAGGTCCTCGCCGTGCTGTCCGAAGCGCCGGGCGAGATCCTCGGGCGGCCAGGCGGCGATATCGCCAATCGTGAGAATTCCCATCCCGACGAGCTTCTCGGCCGTCTTCGGGCCGACGCCCCAGAGTGCTGAAGCAGGGAGCGGTGCGAGGAAGGCTGCCTCCTCGCCTGGCGGCACGACGCAGATCGCGCTGGGGAGCGCCCCGCTGCGGGCCATGCCCTTGCCGACGTCGGTGGCGATCTTGGCGACGAGCTTGTTGGTGGCGACGCCGATCGAGCACGAGAGGCCGAGCTCCTCGCGGATTGCGGCCTGGAGGCGTCGCGCCACCGGCTCGCCCCCTTCGCCGAGGGCCGACACGTCGAGAAACGCCTCGTCGATCGAGATCTGCTCGACCAGCTGGGTCAGGGCGTGCAGCCGCTCCATCACCTGCTGCGAGGCGGCGCGGTAGGCGGGGAAGTTGGGCCGCACCACGGTCAGCTCAGGGCAGAGGCGCACGGCGTGGGCCATTGGCATGGCCGAGCGCACGCCGAAGGTGCGGGCGGCGTAGGAGGCCGAGGCGACGACGCCGCGCCCCTCGGGCCGGCCGCCCACCGCGAACGGCTTGCCCTTCAGCGTCGGGTCGCGCTGCTCTTCGCACGCGCAGAAGAACTGGTCGAGGTCAACATGGATGATCGTCCGGCCCACCGTCACGGCCTCGTTGCACGCGCTGCTGTGCTGTCGTCGAGCATCTGGGCCAGGATCTCCTTGACGAGCTTGGCGGCAAGAGCAGCCGTGATGCCGGTCGGGTCACGAACGGGGTTGAACTCGACCAGGTCGGCGCCGATGAGGGGTACGGGCAGCGACTGGATGATGCCCAGCACCTCGCGAGTGGTGAAGCCGCCGGGCTCG
>DAOLDO010001185.1:0-1972 GCA_035327325.1 Chloroflexaceae bacterium
AGTTGCCCTTGGCCGGCGCGGGCGCCGCCGCCCCGGGGCGCCGGGAGGCCGCCCAGCGGGTGGTCGTGGAGGTCGAGGCCGTCCGGCGGGGAACGCCCGCCGCGCCCGCCGAGGGGCTGGCCCTGGTCGTCCTGCCGCCCTACCCGGCCTACAGCTACGGCGACCGGCTCCTCGTCGCGGGCGAGCTGGAGGCGCCGCGCGGCCCCAGGCGCCCGGGCGACTTCGACTACAGGGCCTACCTGGCCCACAGGGGCGTCTTCGCGATCATGCAGGAGCCCGAAGAGGCGCGGCTGCTGCCCGGCCAGGCGGGCCTCTCGCCCCTGGCGGGGCTGCTGCGCTTCCGCCAGGCCTGCCGGGCCGTGCTCCTGCGCGAGCTGCCCGAGCCCCAGGCGGCCCTCGCCGTGGGCATCCTGCTGGGCATCCAGTCGAGCATCCCGCCCGAGGTCTACGGCGCCTTCTCGGCCACTGGCACCAGCCACATCCTGGTGGTCTCGGGCTGGAACTTCACCATTGTCGCCGGGGTGCTGGGCGGCCTGGCGGGGCGCCTGCGCCTCGGGCGCGGCCCCACCCTGGCCCTCGCCCTGGCGGTGATGTGGGTCTACGCCCTCTTCACCGGGGCCTCGGCGGCGGTGCTGCGGGCGGCGGCCATGGCCAGCCTCGCCGCCGTCGGGCGGGCCGCCGAGCGCCAGAGCGAGCCGTGGCGCCTGCTCCTCGCCGGCTGCTGGCTGATCACGCTGGCCGACCCCCACACCCTCTGGGACCTGGGCTTCCAGCTCTCGGCCCTGGCCACGGCCAGCCTCTTCGCCTTCGCGAAGCCGGTCGAGGCCTGGCTCGGCCGCCGCCGGCCCTTCAGCTGGCCGGCCATGGCCCCCGTGAGCGAGGCCCTGACCGCCACCATGGCGGCCCAGGTGCTGACCCTGCCCCTCATCCTCTACCAGTTCGGGAATCTCAGCCTGGTCGCCCCGCTCGCCAACGTGCTGCTGGTGCCGGTGGTGCCCTACGCGATGCTGCTCTGCACCGTGGCCCTGGTGGCGGGGCTGGTCTGGCTGCCCCTGGGCCAGTGGGTCGCCCCCCTCGCCTGGCTGCCGCTGGCCTGGATGAGCGAGGGCGTGCGCCTGCTGGCCGCGCCGCGCTGGGCGGCCGTGCAGATCCCGCCCTTCCCGCTGTGGGCCCTGCTCGCCTTCTACGCCGCCGTGGCGCTGCTCTGGTGGCGGCGCCGCCCCGGGGCCGAGGGCGCGCCCGCCGCTCCCCCGCCACAAAGCGGCGCGACCGAACATGCTATAATTGGGTCCGCACCCTAGAGCATCAAGGAGCGCTCATGCCCTTCGGCGCCCATATGTCAATCTCGGGCGGCCTCGCCAGGGCCTTCGCCCGTGGCCAGCAGGTCGGCTGCGAGGCCATGCAGATCTTCACCAAGAGCGAGCGCCAGTGGGCGGCCAAGCCGATCGCCCCCGAGGACGCCGCCGCCTTCAGGGCCGAGCAGGCCCGCACCGGCATCGGCCCCGTGGTCGTCCACGACTCCTACCTGATCAACCTGGCCGCCCCCGGCGACGAGCTCTGGCAGAAGTCCACCGCCGCCTTCGCCGAGGAGCTCGAGCGCTGCGCGACCCTCGGCATCCCCTACCTGGTCACCCACCCCGGCGCCCACACCGGCAGCGGCGAGGAGGCCGGCCTGGCCCGCGAGGCCGAGGCCCTGCGCCGCCTCTTCGCCGAGGGCGTCGGCGGCGACACCATGGTCCTGCTCGAGACGACGGCGGGCCAGGGCACGTGCCTGGGCCACCGCTTCGAGCACCTCGCCCGCCTGTTCGAACTGGTGCCCGACAGCGGGCGCCTGGGCGTCTGCGTTGACACCTGCCACCTCTTCGCCGCCGGCTACGACATCAGCGCCCCCGAGGGCTACGCCGCCACCTTCGAGGAGTTCGACCGCCTGGTCGGCCTCCAGCACATTCGCTGCTTCCACCTGAACGACTCG
>DAOLDO010001186.1:0-1967 GCA_035327325.1 Chloroflexaceae bacterium
GGGCCTGTAGGGGCCGGTCCCCGGGGGGGCGAAATGGGCGGGGGGGGGGCGGGGGGCCGCGGGGGCCAGGTGGCCCGGCGGGGCCGGCGCCAGCCTGTAGACGGCGAAGGGCAGGGTCAGGCGCGAGACGTTGCGGGGCTTCTGGTCGGTCAGCTGCTCGAACTCGGGCACGTCGAGGGTGAAGTCGCCCGCGGGCTCGAGCGCGAAGCCCGGCAGGGCGAAGCTCCCGCCCGAGGCGCTCAGCAGCAGGTAGACCTCGCGGCCCTGGTCGCGCCAGCGGCGCGCCGCGGCGGCCAGGTCGTCGGCGTAGCTGCCGGGCTGGCTGCTCTTCACCGCGAAGGCGTCGAGCCCGTGGGCGAAGCGCAGCGGCGTCGCCACCAGGTCGGGCACGTCCCGCGACTCGGCGTAGATCGGAGCCCCGCCCCGCATCAGCAGGACGTCGCGCCCCGGCGTGAACATGGCCGCCGCCCGCTCCAGCTGCCCGAGCGCCCCAGCGTACTCGGTGTGGGCGATGATCGGCCGGTTCGTCCAGAAGAGGAACAACAGCAGCAGGGCGGCCATGCCGAAAGACCAAAGACGAAGGACCAAGGACCAAGGCCGGGCAGTGGCCCAGCTGACCGGCGCGGCCGTGCTCCGCGTCGCCCGTGGGCTTTGGTCTATGGTCTTTGGTCTCTGGTCCCTGGCCAGACCGGCGAGGGTAGCGAGCGCGTACGCGATGCAGAGGCTGAAGGCCGGGTAGGTGATCGGCACGAAGCGGCGCAGGATATAGATGTAGTGCTGGTCGGAGGTGCCGTAGGTCTGCCGGACGTAGAAGAAGGTCCCCACGAAGGCCACGGCGAGGAACAGCCACGCGCCCCCCCCGGGCCCGCGGCGCCACCAGAGGGCGTAGCCGGCGAGGCCGAGCAGCACGCCGAGGGGCGACAGGTACCAGCCCACCCGCACCAGGTTGGCCAGGGGGATCATGTACTTGTCGTTGATCGGCGCGGGCTCGGAGGTGAGCGTAGCCGGGTCGGTGGTCAGACGCTCGAGCCAGCCCATTTCGCCGTACTCGTTGTACCAGAGGCGCACGGGCAGCCTGATCGGCGCGCCGACGTAGCCCTGGAGGCGCAGCCAGTTGGTGGTCTGGTTGCTGAAGGGCCCCGCCCACGGACCGCGCTCGGCCCGCAGGCGCTCGCGCAGCGCCGCCGTGGCCGATGGGTCGGGCCTGGCCTCCCAGAAGGGGTCGGCGTCGAGGGCCACGCCGGCCACGGTGCGGGCCTCGTCGAGGCTCATGCGGCCCTCGCGCACGTCGAGGGCCACCAGGGCCGGGTCGCGCCCCAGCGGGTCGCCCCAGCCGCCGCGCGTGTTGAAGAGCAGGTCGGCGTCGAGGATCTGGGGCCGCACCAGGTAGGCGTAGCCGCCGAGCAGCAGCGCGCCCGCCGCCACGAGGTTCAGGGCCGCCCCGCGCCTGGCCCGCAGCCGGGCCTCCAGCCAGAGCAGGGGCGCCGGTCGCGCCCGCAGGGCCACGAGCGCCACCACCAGGGCCAAGGCGAGCCCGGCCTCCGCGGCGAGGCGGAACCACGGGCCCAGTTCCAGGTCGCCGGGCAGGTTGATCGGCCGCACCAGGGCGCTGCGCGGGTGGGCCAGGAACGTCTCGCGGACCGCCGGGCTCAGGAAGGGCAGGCTGAGCAGCGCCACCAGGGCGTAGTCGCGATAGAGCCGGTCGTGACCCGTGTCGAAGAAGTAGGCCCGGGCGATCAGCGCGATATGCAGCCCGGCGTGGAGCAGCATGGCCCCCAGGCCGAGGGCCAGGGCGGTGTGCCGCACGTCCCAGCGGCGCGTCAGCCACACATAGAGCAGGAACGCGAGCACAGGCCCCAGCAAAAAAAAGTCAATCCGCGCCAGCGCCACCTGCCCAATCGCCAACCCCGCCAGTAGGGGCGCCCCCACGTGGGCGCCCGTCGCCCCCACGTGGGCGCCCGGCCGCG
>DAOLDO010001187.1:0-1963 GCA_035327325.1 Chloroflexaceae bacterium
GGTCCCCGTGGCCGAGGTCGCGGCCGCCGCCGCGCCCGCCGCCCGGCTCGGCCTGGTGCTGCCGCCCGCCGAGGGCGAGGACCAGGCCGAAGCCCCCGCTCAGGCCGAGGCCGCCGGCGCCAGCTTCACCCCCGTCGCCGAGGAGGGCTCGCGCCCGCGCAAGCTGAAGGACCTCCAGCCCGGGATGGAGCTCGAGGGCCGCGTGACCTCGATCGCCCTCTACGGCGTCTTTGTGGATATCGGCGTCGGCCGCGATGGCCTGGTCCATATCTCGGAGATGAGCGACACGCGCATTGATACCCCCTCGGATATCGTGCAGATCGGCGACACGGTCAAGGTGCGCATCAAGAGCGTTGACCCCGACGCCCGTCGCATCAGCCTGACCATGCGCTCGGGCAGCGGCGAGAAGGAGCGCGGCGAGAGCCGTCGCGGCCGGCCTAAGCGCGCCGAGGTAGATAAGGATCGCCTGGCCTCGATGCGGGTCGGCGATGTGGTCGAGGGCGTGATCACCGGCTACGCCTCGTTCGGCGCCTTCGCCGACATCGGCGTCGGCAAGGACGGCCTCATCCACGTCAGCGAGCTGGCCGAGGGCCGCGTCGAGAAGGCTGAGGACGCCGTCAAGGTCGGCGACCGCTTCCAGTTCAAGGTGCTCGAGGTTGACCCCGAGGGCACGCGCATCAGCCTGAGCCTGCGCCGCGCCCAGCGCACCCAGAAGATGCAGGGCCTCGAGCCCGGCCAGGTGATCGAGGGCACCGTCAGCGGCATCGCGCCCTTCGGCGCCTTCGTTGACATCGGCGTCGGCCGCGACGGCCTGGTCCATATCTCCGCCCTCTCCACCAGCAGGGTCAACCGGGTCGAGGACGTGGTCAAGGTCGGCGACAAGGTGACGGTCAGAGTGATCGAGGTTGACCAGCAGAGCAAGCGTATCAGCCTGACCATGCGCCTCGACGACGAGGGCGGCGCCGAGGACGACGAGGACTACACCTCGGGCGCCGGCGCGGCCCCCCGGCCCAGCCCCGCCGCCGCGGCTCGCTTCGCCTCGGCCGCCGAGGCCAGGGCCGGTCGCGACCGCGACCGCGAGCGCCGCGAGCGCCGCGAGCGCGACCGCGGCCGCAATACGCCCCAGACCGTCGAGACCTACTCGACCGAGGACGTCGAGGAGGAGTTCGTCGGCGATGCCACCCTCGAGGATCTGCTGACCAAGTTCGGCGGGCCCTCGGCCAAGCGCGACCGCAAGGGCGGCAAGCGCGAGGAGGGCGACTTCGAGGAGGAGGGCGAGGGCCGCCAGGACCGCCGCCAGCGCGACGCGATCAAGCGCACGCTCCAGCAGGTCGGCCGCGACGAGTAGCTGTGAGGTGTGGTGCCGCGGGGAGGGCCCGGCCCTCCCCGACGCTCCGGCCGAAAGTTGACACCGCCGTCGGGCGGCGGGTATAATGGCCGGAGTCTGCCTGAAATTTCTTTGATCGGAGATACAGATGCCCAAGCGCACATGGCAACCCAAGCGCATCCCGCGCCGCCGCAAGCACGGCTTCCTCTCGCGTATGGCGACGAAGGACGGCCGCGACGTGCTGCGCCGCCGTCGCCTCAAGGGTCGCTGGAAGCTCAGCGTCAGCGACGAGCGCCGCGACGCCGGCCGCCGCGGCCACCGCTAAGCGTTGCACAGACGTAGCGACAGGGTATAGGGATGGCGGTGCGCGCAATCAAGCACTGCTCCCTGTACCCTGTTCGGGATCATAGGCCTGGTTCGATGAGACGCGCCAACAGGCTGCGCCGGCCCGACCAGTTCCGGCGCGCCAGGCGCGAGGGCCGTACCTACAGCGCGCCCCTCCTGCTCCTCAACGTCGTCGCCGGCCGCCGCCGCCGCACCCGCTGCGGCTTCGTCGTCGGCAAGCAGCTCGGTACGGCGGTGCGGGGCAACCGGGCGAAGCGCCCGGGCCGCCAGGCCGTCCCCCCCGCCCCCCCC
>DAOLDO010001188.1:0-1962 GCA_035327325.1 Chloroflexaceae bacterium
TGCACCACCCGCGCGCCGAGCGAGGCGGCCACGATCCCCGGCAGGCCGGTGCCCGCGCCAAGCTCGAGGGCCCGCAGGCCCGGCAGCTCGGCGGCGCGGGCGGCCAGCTCGTGGGCGAGGGCGATCGCGGCCGGCCAGAGGGCCACGCCGTAGGGCACGCGGTTGCGCAGCTCGCGGAAGAAGTGGGCCTCGTCGCCGTAGGTCAGCATGGTGTGGGTGTGCAGGATCGACCACTCGCGCCCGGCCAGGCGCAGCCGGTACTCGCGCAGCGGGAGCTCGCCGGCCTCGGTGCGCAGCGTGCGCGGCCCGTCGTCAGGCTGCTGCAGTGTCATGCCGACAGGATAGCAGATCTGCGCGGACGACTCAGACGCCGCCCTCCAGCGACGCGGCGACGCGGCGCAGGGCCCGGGCGCCGATGGCGGCGTGGCGCGGGTGGTCCGCCAGGCCCGTGTCGAGCAGCATCACGCCGAACAGGATGGCCCAGCCACGGGCGCGCAGCAGCGTCGCGGCGGAGGGCGGGCCGTAGGCCGCCAGGGCCGCGGCGCGCGCCACGGGCGCGCCGAAGAGCATCCAGATCGCCGCGAGGTCGGTGGCGGGGTCGCCCGCCGTCAGGTCGCCCCAGTCAATCACCCCGCTGATAGCGCCGCCCTCCACCAGGATGTTGCGCGGGTGCAGGTCGCCGTGCAGCCAGGTCGGCGGCGCGTCGAGCGGCGCCGCCACGGCCTCGCGCCACAGCCCCAGTAGCCCCGGCGTGAGCAGGTCGGTGCGGCCCGCCAGGCGCCCGACGCGCTCCTCCGCCGATGGCACGCGGGCGGCGAGGGGGACGCCGCGGAACGGGTTGGCGGGCGCGTCGGCCGGCGCCGGCCCGTGCAGGGCGCGCAGGAAGGCCCCGAAGGCGGGCGCCTGATCCGCGTCGGGCTCGCGCAGGTCGGCGGGCGCGCCGGACAGCCACGGCACCACGCTCCAGCCCCAGGGGAAGCCGCGGCCAGGGGCGCCGACCCGCAGCGGCACCGGCGCGGGCAGGGTCAGCCGCCCGGCCAGGCGGGGTAGCCATGTCTGCTCGTGCGCGATCAGCGGCGCCGCCGCGGCCCTGCGCGGCAGGCGCACGGCCAGGGCCGGCCCAAGCCGAAAGATGAAGTTGTCCCAGCCGGCGTCCACGGGCGCGAGCGACAGCCCCGCCAGGTCGGGGTGCTGGTCGGCCAGCAGCCCCGCCACTAGCGCGGGGGCAACCTCCACCTCGGCGGGCGGCGTCCCTGCACTCGTCTGCATCGTCACCTCGCACCGCATCCGTCCGCGTCGGCCCGGCCGAGCCCCATCACACGCCGGCGCAACGTTGCCTGTCAGCGGCGCGGCGCGGTGGTTAATAAAACGTATATGCGGCCACCCCAGCATACCAGCCCCGTCAATCGGTCCACGGTCCTAGTCCCGCGCCGGCCCGCCAATGACCTTCGTCACCTCGCGGCGATGACGACCAGCACTGTCGCGCGCCCCCGCCGCGCTCTATGCTGGTGGTTATGAAACACCAGCACCAGTCAGATGAGCCGATGATCGCGATCGCCGACCTGTCCGTGCGCTACGGGGCGCTCCACGCCGTGCGCGGCCTCTCGCTCAGCGTCGCCCGGGGCGAGGTCTTCGGCATGCTCGGGCCGAACGGCGCGGGCAAGTCGAGCGCCCTGGCCTGCGTCAGCGGGCTGACCCTCCCCGACGCCGGCAGCGTGCGCGTGGCCGGCTACGACGTCGTCCGCGACCCCACGCCCGTCAAGGCCCTGCTCGGCGTGCAGCTGCAGCGCTCGGCCCTCTTCGCCGAGCTGACCCTGCGCGAGCTCGTGCAGCTCTACGCGGCGCGGCAGGCCTCGCCGGGATTTGCCCACCCGCCGGATACGCCCTGGCAGCGTGAGATGGAGGATGCGTTCGTCTTCACCGAGACCCACGATCAGCTCACGGCGATCGACGAAGTCAAGG
>DAOLDO010001189.1:0-1960 GCA_035327325.1 Chloroflexaceae bacterium
CCCTCACGCCGCCCCCGGCCGCGACCGCCCGCGCGGACTGGGGCGGCCGGGTCGTGGCGGCCCAGCCCGCCCGCCGCGACCCGCGCGGGGTGATCATCCACCAGATTGACGCCGCGGTGTCGCCCGGCACCAGCCTCGACCTGGTGCGGGCCCTGGCCGTTTACCAGACCGAGGTGCTCGGCTGGGAGGACCTGAGCTACCACTACATGATCGATCCCGAGGGCAACCTGTTCGAGGGCCGCCTCGGCGGGCCGACCTCGGTGGTGCCGCGCATGAGCGGCGGCGACACCGCCGTCCACGTCGCCCTGATCGCGCCGCGCGACTCGCCCCCGAGCCCAACGGCCCAGGGCGTGCTCGTCAACCTGCTGGCCTGGCTCGGCGAGGCCTACGGCCTCAGCCCCACGGGCGAGCACCGCGTGGGCGCGGGCGACGAGCGGGAGACGCGGGCAACCGTCGCCGGCCACAGCGAGGCCGCCCCCGAGGCGCCCGCCCCCTTCCCGCCGGTGCGCAGCCTGCTGCCCCAGCTCCGCACTCTGGCCGACCAGTCCACCGTGCAGGCCCGCTGGTACTTCGCCGAGGGCAACGTCGCCGACTACAGCCAGCGCCTGGCCTTCTTCAACCCCACCAACGAGCAGGCCGACGCCCGCGTGACCCTGGTGCGCCCCGGCTCGTCGCC
Organism: Chloroflexaceae bacterium; assembly: GCA_035327325.1. Taxonomy (GTDB): domain Bacteria; phylum Chloroflexota; class Chloroflexia; order Chloroflexales; family Chloroflexaceae; genus CAIWXH01. The sequence goes on from DAOLDO010001189.1 coordinate 677, forward strand.
GGTGACGCGCATCGTGCCCGTGCCGCCCAACGCCAGGGCCGACCTGGTGGTCAACGACCTGGTGCAGGGCGCGCCGGCCCTGCCCGCGATCGTCGAGTCGAGCGCGCCCATCCTGGCCGAGCGCACCATGGGCCGCAACACCGACATTGACGGCGGGCCCGGCATCAGCGAGCTGTCGCGGGTCTGGTACTTCGCCGAGGGCTCGACCGAGGACGGCAGCCGCACCTACCTGGTGCTCTTCAACCCCAACCCGGCCGCCGTGCAGGCCAGCGTGACCTACATGCGCCGCGACGGGGTGAACTACCGCCAGGCGGTGCAGATCGCCGGCCAGTCGCGCCTGGTGATCGCGGTGAACGACATCACCCAGCCCGACGGCGAGCTGCCCCTGGCCGGGGCCGACTTCGGCGTCCAGGTGATCGCCGGCCAGCCGATCGCGGTCGAGCGCACCATGCGCTTCGGGCCCGACCAGGCCGGCCTGCACACGGGCCGCGGCATCGCCACCCTCTCGCGCACCTGGCACTTCGCCGAGGGCACCACCGAGGGCGACTTCCGCTACAGGCTGCTGATCCTCAACCCGAACAACCAGCCGGCCAGCACCGAGGCGACCTTCATGGGACCGGACGGCGAGACCGAGGTGCGCCGCTACGCCGTGCCGCCCCGCTCGCAGCTGGCCGTGGACGTGAACGAGATCGTGCCCGACCTCGGCGTGAGCGCCACGGTCAGCTCGGACCGGCCGATCGCGGTCGAGCGCGCCCTGGTCTTCAACGACGGCCGGGCGGGCACCGTGGGCGCGGGCGCCACCGCGCCGGCCCTGCGCTGGGCCTTCGTGGACGGGCGCACCAGCGACGCGACCTACTACCTCTGCGTCAGCAACCCTGGCCGGATCGCGGCCCGCGTCACGGTGGACCTGAGCCTCGACGGCGGGGCGACGGGCACGCAGAGCTTCACGGTGCCGCCGGGCGCCCGCTACACCCTGGCCGTGCACGAGTTCTACCCGGGCGAGAACACCGTCTCGGCCGTGGTGCGCGGCACCCAGCCCATCGTCGCCGAGCGCTCTGTCTTCCCCGGCGGCGGTCCGCGCGGCGGCGCGACCACCCTGGGCATCCCGCTGCGGTAGGGCCGCCCCCACGCGAGGCCCTGCCGGGGGTGATACGGCGGCCTGGCGCGTGCCCGCCGAACCCTGGCACCCCTCGTGCTACGCTAGACGTGGTTCGTCTGCGTCTTACAGTCTGGCGCCGCCGCAGACCTCACCCCCCGGCCCCCTTGCCGCCTCAGCCCGCGACC
>DAOLDO010001190.1:0-1960 GCA_035327325.1 Chloroflexaceae bacterium
CGGGCACGGGAGTGAGACGTCTGGGACGGCCCGGCGGTTCCGGGGACCGGCGTGGTATAATCCGTCTGTTATGCCGAAGCTTGACCTGTACAACCTCGCGCTGCCCGATCTCGAGTCCTTGATGCACGACTGGGGCCAGCCCGCCTTCCGGGCGCGGCAGATCTACCGGCAGCTGTATGCGAACCTGGCCGACGACCCGGCCGCGATGACCGACCTGCCCGCCGCCCTGCGCGAGCGCCTGCGCGAGGAGGCAACCGTGGGCGCCCTGGCCCTCGAGCGGGCCCAGGAGGCCGACGGCGGCCTGACCCGCAAAGCCCTCTTCCGTCTGCACGACGGCGCCGTCCTCGAGACCGTGTTGATGATCTACCCCGACCGGGCCACGGTCTGCGTCTCGACCCAGGCCGGCTGCGCGATGGGCTGCGTCTTCTGCGCCACGGGACGCCTCGGCCTGTTGCGCAACCTGACCCCGGGCGAGATCGTCGAGCAGGCCATGTGGGCCTCGCGCGAGCTGCGCCGCTGGCAGGGGGCCGCGGGGCGCCCGGGGGACCGGGAGGCGGGGAGACCGGACGACGGCGACGGCCAGTGGTGGGGCGGCGAGGGCGAGCCCTTCACCGAGCGGGTGACCAGGCGGGTCGGCCGGATCACCAACCTGGTCTTCATGGGCATGGGCGAGCCCTTCGCCAACTACGACCGCTGGTGGCAGGCCGTCGAGCGGCTGCACGACCCGAAGGGCTTCAACCTCGGCGCGCGCAGCATGACCGTCTCGACGGTGGGGCTGGCGCCCGGCATCAGGCGCCTGGCCGAGGCGCCCCTGCCGGTCAACCTGGCGATCTCGCTCCACGCCCCCGACGACGAGCTGCGCTCGTCGCTTATGCCGATCAACAACCGCTACCCCCTGGCCGAGCTGCTCGACGCCACGCGCTTCTACATCGAGCGGACCGGCCGGCGGGTGAGCTTCGAGTACGTGCTGCTCCAGGGCCAGAACGACCACCCGCACCAGGCGATCGCCCTGGCCCGGCTGCTGCGCGGGCGCGAGGGGCCCCTGCTCTGCCACGTGAACCTGATCCCCTGGAACCCGGTCCCCGGCGCGCCCCTCGGCCGCTCCGAGCGCGAGCGCGTGCTCGCCTTTCAGCGCGTGCTGCTCGACTACGGCGTGGCCTGCACCGTGCGCGTCGAGCGCGGCGTGGCGATCGCGGCCGCGTGCGGGCAGCTCGCGGGGGCGCCGGCCGCCCAGCCCGGCGCGCCGCCCGCCGACGCGATCCCGCTCCTGTCTCAGTAGGACGTCAATGCCATCAACCGGCCCCAACCCGCGCGCCTGGCTGTCCCTTGCCCTGTGCCTGCTCCTGCTCACGGGCTGCGTGGGGACAGAGGCGACGGCGCCCCCCCCGACGGCCCCGACGGCCCCGCTCCCCGAGGGGGCGGGCGGCACGCTGATCATGACCCTGGGGCCGCGGGACCCGACCACGCTCGACCCGGCCCTGGCGGGCGACGTGACCAGCGCCTTCGTGATCCGCCAGCTCTTCAGCGGGCTGGTGCGCCTCGACGCGGCTATGGAGGTGCAGCCCGACCTGGCCGAGTCCTGGGAGCTGAGCCCCGACGGGCGCACCTACACCTTCCGCCTGCGCCCAGACGCGCGCTTCGCCGACGGCGCCCCCCTGACCGCCGAGGACGTGCGCTATAGCCTCGAGCGGGCGACTGATCCGGGCCTCGCCTCGGCGCTGCCCGCCGCCACCTACCTTGGCGACATCGTCGGCGTGCGCGACAGGATCGCCGGTCGGGCCGACAGCATCGCCGGCCTCGAGGTGCGCGACGAGCGCACCCTGGCGCTGACGATTGACGCGCCGAAGAGCTACTTCCTCGCCAAGTTGGCCCACCCGACGAGCTTCGTGGTGGACCGGCGGGCGGTGGAGGGCGGCGGGGCGCGCTGGACAGAGGCGCCCAACGGCAGCGGGCCGTTCTA
>DAOLDO010001191.1:0-1959 GCA_035327325.1 Chloroflexaceae bacterium
ATCGCCTGCGTCATGCCGTTGAGGAAGAACGCCTCTGCCTTATCTCTGCTGCCGTGGCGGTCGGGCGTCGCCACCAGCTCCTCGGTCTTGGGCACGACCAGCGTGGCGAAGAGGTCCGGATAGACCGATCGAAGCGAGCGACGGAGCCAGACGTAAAAGAAGTCCGATAGGTCAGCGTAGGGGATGTTGTCGTAGTAGGGGGGGTCAGTCGAGAAGAGGCAAGGCGTGGTGCTGTGTAGGGCCGTTGCATCTTGTTGGCCGACACTACCACCAGGACCATAGGGCAGATGGTCGAGCACATCACTGACACTGGCGATATGCGCATCGATGCCTTCACTGCCGGCACGGAACGGGTTGGCTTCGGCAAACACCCAGACGATTGCGAGTGCCTGCCGCGCAAAGGTGCCACGAAACGAGCCATCATCGCTCTTCCAACTCGTGAGGGTCGACCAGACGTTTGTGGCTTTGTCGAGCGCGAAGGCCAAGTAGGTCACCACGGCGCGCACATAGGAGTCGCTATCCCGATCGCCGCACGCTGTGGCGTCACGTCGCACCAAATCGCGCACCTCGCCGAGCAGGTCACAACAGCAGCTGAGGGCCTGGAGCTGGCGCGGGGTAAACAGGCGATCGAAGCTTGTCATCCCGTACAGCGGTGGGGTCATATGCCGCGGGTTACGGGTCATCTCAATATCGGGGGCCCAGCTGGGAGCAGCAGCTCTGGCCGGACTAGGGGCCGACAGAGGTGGCAGGAAGACGCGCTCGCCCTTGTGATCAACCGCAATCGCCATCAACTGCGTGCCGAGACGTCCAGCCTGACCCTCGTCTCGCACATACTGGAGCGGGGCCGTGCTCCCACAGACCAGGCACGTAGCGCCCTGACGGCCGATAGTGCCGTCTGGCGGCCGGCCCCCATCGTGTCTGATGGTGAACTCCACCTGCTTCGTGGTCTGGTCAATAACAGGTGCCGCCCAGGTCTCCTTGCCTCTTTTCATCGAGAGGGTGAAGGAGTTAATCAGCGGCATCTGCGCACCGCAGGCCGGATTTGGGCAGTGCGCGGTGCGCGCCCAGAGCCACGCGGTGATGGGCGCCTTGCCACCGCCATACGCTGCTGGAAGTTGCGCGTCGGGATACAGGTGGCCAATGCGCTGTTCAGCCTGGGCGCGGAGCCAGGCCCCGTAGAAGCGCACGTCAGCAGCGAGACTGCTGGTGGCTGACCAGTCCACATCGATACGAGTACGATCTGCCGGGTTGACCGGGCGGAGATCGGCAAACTGGGGCGGGATCTCGACCAGGGCTTTGTTGATCAGCACCGCGACCGGATTAAGGTCAGTGGCAACTGTCTCCAATCCCAGGCGGTACGCCTCCAAGGGGATGGACCCACCACCGGCGAACGGGTCATAGATAGGCGGAGGCGCGCCACCTGTGGCGGCGTGGATGAGCCGTTGAGCTGTTGCCAATGTCGGCACATCACCACTGCTCTCCCATTCGATGAGCCGCTCGATGAAGGCGAGCAGCTGAGCACGGCGACGCTCACCGATCGACTTTTTGCTTCCATCCATGCCCTTGGGAAGCGGGAGGCGATCGATCTCAGCCAGAAGCTCAGGCGCTACACCTGGCTGATCGGGGTCGTCGATCAGCGAGGCGAACAAGACGGACCGGCAGACCGCAAGCGGCTTGCGTGACCACCAGAGATGCAGCTTGCTCGGGTGCCCGCGCCGGGCCGATCGTTCCCGCGCCGATGCCCGGTTGATTGCTTCAAGCGGAAGCGCTATTTCGATCAGTTTCTTCGTTGCCGGCATAGCACCTGACCTTGCTGATTACCGTTACGCAGCGTGCGAAGATAGCGGCCTTGCTACAACTCCATCCTCCCCTGCACCGGCCCGCCATCCTCGGCTCGCTGCACTGCCAGCTTCGCGATCTCGGGCCAGGCGATGACGAGGGAGTTGTAGGCCAGGGCCT
>DAOLDO010001192.1:0-1958 GCA_035327325.1 Chloroflexaceae bacterium
CGCCCCGCTGCTGGCGGCCCCCGCGTAGCCCCACGTCCGGCGACGCCGGGCGCACACCACAGGCGAACACGACCAGGTCTGGACCGGCGCGCGGGCCGCCCGGCTCGCCGCGCCACAAGCTCAAGGGGTACCCATGACACAGTCCTATGAACTCCACGGGTCGGGCACCTACGTCGTGCTGCTGCCGGCCCGCGAGCCCGAGAAGATCCGTCTGCTGCTGCCCCTGGCGGCGGCCATCGCCCGCCAGCAGGCCGGACAGGTGGTGGTGGTCGGCGTGGTCGAGGTGCCCGAGGGCCAGCCCCTCAGCGACGGCATGCTCGAGACCAGGCGCGTGCGGGCCGACTTTGACGGGGCGGCGGCCGAGGTCGAGGCCGGCGTGCCGGTGCGCAGCGTGATCACCGTGGCCCACGACCTGACCGAAGGGATCCGCACCGCCGCCGAGGAGCAGAAGGCCAGCCTGATCCTGCTGGGCTGGCAGGCCGAGCAGTCGTCGTCCGAGCGGCTGTTCGGCCCGCCGATCGACAGCCTGCTGCGCCAGCCGCCTTGCGACGTGGTGGTGGTGCGCCTGCGGGCCGGCGAGCCCTGGCGCCGCGTGCTGCTGCCGGTGCGCGGCGGCCCCCACACCCAGCTGGCCTGCGACGTGGCCCTGGCCCTCGCCGAGCAGCACGACGCCGCGATCAGCGTGCTCTATGCCGCCAACCCGCGCCTCCCCGACAACCTGGTCGTGCGCGAGAGCCTCCAGTCCCTGCGCACCATGCCCCGGGTCACCCGCTGGCTCGAGCGCACCATCCCCGCCGAGCAGGCCATCCTGGCCGAGGCCCCCGACCACCACGCGATCGTGCTCGGCGTGACCGGCCGCCGCGGCGACCCCGAGGCCCCGATCGGCCCCCTGGCCGACCGGGTGCTGCGCCAGGCCGACACCACGGTGGTGCTGGTGCGCCACCGCATGGCCCAGGCCGAGGAGCAGGCCCAGCAGATCTGGCAGCAGCACCGCGACCTCTCGGCCACGGTTGACCGCTGGTTCGCCGAGAACACCTTTAGCTCGAACGAGTACGACGACCTCCAGCGCCTGCTCGCCCTCAAGCAGCAGCAGGGCGTGACGGTCAGCGTGGCCCTGCCCACGCTCAACGAGGAGGCCACGATCGGCGAGATCGTCGGGCAGCTCAGGGAGCGCCTGATGGAGCAGGTGCCGCTGCTCGACGAGCTGGTGCTGATCGACAGCGGCTCGGACGACCGCACCCGCGAGATCGCCGCCGCCCACGGCGTGCCCGTGCACATCCACCAGGAGGTCCTGCCCCAGTACGGCGTGTTCACCGGCAAGGGCGAGGCCCTGTGGAAGAGCCTCTACGTGCTGAGCGGCGACATCATCGCCTGGTGCGACACCGACATCAGGAACTTTCACCCACGGCTGGTCTACGGCGTGCTCGGGCCCCTGCTGCGCGAGCGCCGCCTGGTCTACTCCAAGGGCTTCTACCGCCGGCCCATCCAGTACGGCGAGCGGATCAGCGCCAGCGGCGGCGGCCGCGTGACCCAGCTGACGGCCCGCCCGCTGCTCAACCTGTTCTACCCCGAGCTCTCGGGCATGCTCCAGCCCCTCTCGGGCGAGTACGCGGGCCGGCGCAGCGCCCTGGAGGAGGTGCCCTTCTTCACCGGCTACGGCGTCGAGACCGGGCTGCTGATTGACCTGCTCGAGCGCTACGGCCTCAACGCCCTGGCCCAGGTGGACCTGCTCGAGCGCATCCACCGCAACCAGGAGCTGGTGCCGCTCTCGAAGATGGCCTTCGCGATCACCCAGGTGGTCATCCAGCGCATGGAGCAGCGCCAGCGGGTCAGCCTGCTCGAGCCGGTCAACCAGACTATGAAGCTGATCACCCAGCGGCCCGACGGCGACTTCCACCTCGAGCTGCGCGAGATCCGCGACCACGAGGGCCCGCCCATGGCCCGTATCCCCGAGTACC
>DAOLDO010001193.1:0-1955 GCA_035327325.1 Chloroflexaceae bacterium
CTTTTCGGCGATCACTCCCGGCGGGGGTGGTCAACTATTAGACTAGCAAAAACACCCTCCATCTGCCGCGCAGCCCGGCACCATCCTGGCCGCAACTTGACACGCCCCGACGCCGACATATACTCAAGGTCACCTAGCGCGTTCGCCCCACGTGTCGTGGAAGCCCAGGCCGTACGTGGGCTTTTAGCTATGCGCGCACCGACTGAGCGCATGTGTGGTGAGGGGTATCTGTGGATGTCAATCGCATGGCCCGATCGCTGCTGGCATCGCCACGGTTTCCCGGCGACGAAGAGAAGACGCGCATCGCCGGCGTGCTCCACCCCTTCTTGCTGGTGCTCCTGATTGTGTTCGGTGTCCTAAGCCTCCTGGCACCCGTGATTGAGGACATCTCAATCCGCCGCCAGGTGATCACCCTGCCGTTGACACTGCTGGCGCTGGTGCTGCTGGTGCTGGTGCACCGCGGGCGGGTGCGCTTCGTCGGCGCCGCACTCAGCGCCGGGCTGTGGCTCCTCTCGACTGCCGCGATGCTTATCGACGGAGGTGTCCTCGCGCCCGCGTTTGGCGGGTATCTGATCGTGGTGTTCGTCGCCGGCGTGAGCCTGGGCTGGCGTGGCGCGCTCCGCTTCGCCGGTCTGTGTATTGTGTCCGGCGTGGCTATGCTGTATGCTACCCAGGCCGATCTCTTACCTCCGCGCTTCTATAATACCCCGACCCCTTTGTGGATCTGGGCCATTCAGACGGTCTATCTGCTGATGGCGACCATGCTGATGAGCATCGCGCGCCGCGGCACCGACCAGGCCCTGGAGGACGCGCGCCGCGAGCTGGCTGAGCGGCGCCGCACCGAGGCGGCGCTGCGCGCGAGCGAGGCGCGCTTCGCCACCGCCTTTCGCGCCAGCCCGATCGCCATCAGCATCAGCACGCTCGCCGAGGGCCGCCTGGTTGATGTCAACGCAAGCTTCTTACGCATGTTTGGCTACCGGCACGACGAGGTTATCGGCCACACCGTTCTGGAGTTGGAGCTGTGGGCCGATCCAGTCGTGCGCGCCCGCCTCCTCGCTCAGCTCGCTGATGGCCAACCGGTCTTTGGCTTTGAAAGCCAGTACCGCACGAAATCCGCGGCGATCCGTGACGGGATGCTCTCGGCCGAGCAGATTGATCTGGGCGGCGACCGTTGCGTGCTGAGCTTGATCTACGACATCACTGCGCGCAAACAGGCCGAAGCCGAGATGCAGGCCGCCAACGTGCGCCTGCACGCCCTCTCGCGCCAGCTCGTGACGGCTCAGGAGGACGAGCGCCGCCGCATCGCGCGCGAGCTGCACGACGAGATCGGCCAGGCCCTCGCGCTGGTCAAGCTGAACATGCGGGTAGTGCAGCGCCGGGCCGGCGCCGACGGCCTCGATCCGCGCCTGGAGCAGAGCCTGGGGGTGGTCGAAGCGACGCTGCTGCGTGTGCGCGCGCTGGCACTCGATCTGCGCCCCAGCCTGCTCGACGACCTGGGGCTCATCGCCGCGCTGCGCTGGTACGTCGACCAGCAGACCCACCTGGCGGGTCTGGCCGGCGAGGTGATCGCCGCGCCCGACCTCGGCCGCTTGCCGGCCGAGGTCGAGACGGTCTGCTTCCGGGTGACCCAGGAGGCGCTCGCCAACGTCATCCGCCACGCGCAGGCAGAGCGCTTCCGCGTGACGATCACGTTGAGCGCCGGTGCAATCGAGCTGGCCATCGCCGACGACGGCGTCGGATTCGATGCGGTCGCGGCGCTGGAGCATGCCGCTCAGGGGCAAAGCGGCGGGCTGCTGGGCATGCAGGAGCGGGTCGCACTGTGCGGTGGGCGCCTGACCATCGAGTCGGCTCTGGGGCGCGGCACGACGCTTCGTGCCCACATCCCCTGCGCGCTGCCAGAGGATCACACTCGAACACAGGCCATCACTCCACCGGCAGACACGTGTGACAAGTGA
>DAOLDO010001194.1:0-1955 GCA_035327325.1 Chloroflexaceae bacterium
CTGAACGCCCTTGGCGCCCGGCTCACCGCCGAGCTGCGCGCCGCCGTCCCGGCCGTCGAGGCCGACCCCGCCGCGCGGGCCCTGGTGCTCACCGGCGCCGGCCCGCGGGCCTTCTGCACCGGCGCCGACCTGAAGGAGCGGGCCGCGATGGACGGCCCGGGCCGCTGGGCCCACAACCGGGCCCTCAACGACTGCAACAGCGCTATCGCCCGCCTGCAGATCGCCACCATCGCCGCGGTGAACGGCCTGGCCCTCGGCGGCGGCTGCGAGCTGGCCCTCGCCTGCGACTTCCGCCTGGCCGCCGAGGGGGCGGTCTTCGGCCTGCCCGAGGTCGGCCTGGGCATCATCCCCGGCGCGGGCGGCACCCAGCGCCTGCCCCGCCTGATCGGCCCCACCCGCGCCAAGGAGCTGATCCTCACCGCCCGGCGCATTGACGCCGCCACGGCCCTCGCCTGGGGCCTGGTCAGCCAGGTGACCGACGCCGTGGGCCTGCTGCCCGCCGCCCGCGCCCTCGCCGCCGAGGTGGCTCGCCAGAGTCCCCGTGCCGTCGCCTACGCCAAGGCCGCCATAGACGTCGGCCTCGAGAGCTCGCTCGACCAGGGCCTGCGCTACGAGACCGCCGCTATCGGCGCCGCCATCGCCTCGGAGGACTACCAGATCGGCCTCGACGCCTTCGCGAAGAAGGAGGCCCCCGTCTTCCCGCCGCTGGCGACCCGCCGCATGGTCTAAAGGACTAGCTATGCTCCGCGAACACACCGCCGGCCGCCGCGCCGAGCTGCTCGCCCTGGCCGAGGCCCTGGTCAACCTCGAGACGCCGAGCGGCGACAAGCCCCGCTGCGACGCCCTGGCCGACCAGATCGCCGCGCGCTTCGCCCCCCTCGGCGCCGTCGAGCGCGTCGCCAACCCCGCCGGCGGCGACCACGTGCGCGTACGCGTGGCGGCCCCCGGCGCCCCCGCCGACGCCCGGCCCGCCCTCGTGCTCTGCCACTACGACACCGTCTGGCCCGCCGGCACCGTCGCGGCCCGGCCCGTGCGCGTCGAGGGCGACACGGCCTACGGCCCGGGCCTCTATGACATGAAGGTCAGCATCGCCATGGCCGAGCTGGCCCTGCGCGCCGCGGCCGAGCTCGGGCTGCCCCTGCCGCGCCCCGTGATCCTGCTCTTCACCTCCGACGAGGAGATCGGCAGCCCGACCTCGCGCGAGCTGATCGAGGCGACCGCCAGGGGCTGCGCCCACGTCCTGGTGCTCGAGCCGCCCGTCGAGCCCACGGGCGCCCTCAAGACCGCCCGCAAGGGCGGCGGGGCCTTCTACGTGGACGTGAGCGGGCGGGCCGCCCACGCCGGCGTCGAGCCCGAGCAGGGCCGCAGCGCGATCGCCGAGCTGGCCCACCAGATCCTCGCCGTCGGCGCCCTGGCCGACCCCGCCGCCGGCACCACCCTCAATGTGGGCGTGGTCAGGGGCGGCAGCGGGCGCAACGTGGTGCCCGCCGAGGCCCACATGGAGATTGACGTGCGCGTCTGGACCCGCGCCGAGGCCGAGCGCGTCGAGCGAGCCATGGCCGGCCTCGCACCCGTCACCCCCGACGTGCGGCTCGCGGTTCGCGGCGGCCTCAACCGCCCGCCCATGGAGCCCACGCCCGCCAGCGCGGCCCTCTTCGCCCAGGCCAGGGCCATCGGCGCCGAGCTGGGCCTCGACCTGGCCGAGGGCAGGACAGGCGGCGGCAGCGACGGCAACTTCACCTCCGCCGCGGGCGCGCCTACCCTCGACGGACTCGGCGCGCCCGGCCGGGGCGCCCACGCCGAGCACGAGCAGATTGACGTGCCCGGGGCCCTCGGGCGCCTGGCCCTGCTCACGGCCCTGCTGACACGCCTCTAAGACAAGGCTTCAGACAGGCTCACTCCGCTTGACGGTCGCTCCGGACCTCACCCCCGCCTCGCGTTGCTCGGCTCCCCCT
>DAOLDO010001195.1:0-1954 GCA_035327325.1 Chloroflexaceae bacterium
ATATGGGGGATGACCGCCTTGCAGCTCTGCCAGACCCCGGTCAGGTTCACCGCGATCGTCTCGTCCCACTGCTCGTCGGTGATCTCCCAGGCGTTGCCGTACGAGCTGCTGATGCCGGCGTTGCCGCAGAGGATGTCAATACGACCGAACTCGCTCATAGCCCGCTCGGCCACGGCGCGCATCTGCTCGCCACTGCGCACGTCGGCCCTGACCGCCACGCAGCGCCGGTCCAGGTCCTCGACCATGCGCACCGTCTCGTCCATGTCGGCCTCGGTGGCCATGGGGTAGCCGACCGTCGGCAGCTGCTCGCAGATGTCGCACACGACGATGCTGGCGCCCTCGCGGGCGAGGGTCAGGGCGTGCGAGCGCCCCTGGCCGCGGGCGCCGCCGGTGATCACCGCCACCTTGCCGTCTAACCTACCCATTGACATACCTCCTTGTACGTCCTCGGTACGGGGCGCGCCCGCTCGCGCGCCCTACGCCGCGGTCATCTGGTCCGCCCGGGGGGCGATCTGGCCGAGGATCTCGGCGATCACCGCCTCGGGCGGGCGCTCGTTGGTCTCGTGCAGGCTGATCTTGCTCGAGAGGGCCAGGTTGGCCGCTTCGGCGAGCACCGCCTCGACGCCGCCGGGGGCGCTCAGGTCCACCTCGCGGATCGCGGCCAGCTGCTGGGCCACCAGCACCAGGTCGATCGCGCCGCGCACCGACGAGCCCAGGCGGGCCTCGGGGTGGGCCCTCGTGGCCCTGGTGATCGCCACGGCCAGCTCGACCAGGCGCGGCAGCTCGCTGCGCGTGCGCAGCCGCACGATCGCCCGCTCCTCCTCCTCGCTCTGATAGAACATGGCCAGGCGGCAGAGCCGGTCGTAGATCGAGACGCTGATGCGGGCCGTGCCCACGTTGTCGAAGGGGTTCATCGAGGCGACGATGTGGAAGGTGGGCAGGGCCCTGAGGGTGCCGACGCGGGGGATGGTAATCTCGCGCTCGGCCATGGCCGTCAACAGGGTGTTCAGGGTGTCCTCGGGCACGCGGTTGAACTCTTCGATGTAGAGGAAGCCGCCGCGCTGCATGGCGTCGGGCAGGGGGCCGGGCACGAAGTCCTCGGCGCGGTAGCCGTGGCGCACGACCTGGGCCGGGTTGTGGTAGCCGATCAGCTTGGCCGGGGTCAGGTCGGCGTTGCCCTCGACCAGCACCAGGGGGATGCCGTAGTGGCGCGTGATCGCCCGCAGGATGGTGGACTTGCCGATGCCCGGCGGGCCCTCGAGCAGCACGTCGCGCCCGGCGCCGATCGCGGCCAGGATGCCCGTCAGCTCGCGCTCGCGACCGACGATCTCGGGCCGCACCGCCGCGTAGATCTGCTGGACTGAGACTGTCATGCCCGATCGCCCCTCTTACTTGGTCGTCGCGCCGGCGTCCACGGGCAGGGTCACGCCGGTCACATAGCGCGCCTCGTCCGAGACGAGCCAGGCGATGACGTTGCTGATGTCCTCCGGCTCGACCATCGGGATCGGCAGCAGGTTGGTCGAGCCCTGGATCAGCAGCGGGAAGCGCTCGACAATGCGCGCCATGTCGGGGTTGGCGCCCATCATCGTGTTCACGCCGGTCGGGTGGACAGTGTTCACCCTGATGCTGTGGGGCGCCAGCTCGACCGCCAGGGTGCGCATCAGGCCCACCACGGCGTGCTTGGTGGAGGCGTAGTGGGTCAGGCCCTGGAGACCCTTGAGGCCCGCCACCGAGGAGGTGATCACGATCGCGCCGCCGCGCCCGCCCTCGATCATATGGGGGATGACCGCCTTGCAGCTCTGCCAGACACCCTTGAGGTTGATGTCAATGGTCTGCTGCCACTGGGCCTCGGGCATCTCCCAGCTGAACTCGAAGTCGCAGATGCCGGCGTTGGCGCAGAGGATGTCAATGCGGCCGAACTCGCTCATGGCCCGCTCGGCCACGGCGCGCATCT
>DAOLDO010001196.1:0-1954 GCA_035327325.1 Chloroflexaceae bacterium
GGGCTACGAGGTGTTTACGGCGATGCGCGGCCAGCAAGCGCTGGATATCTGCACCAAAACACCGCCTAACCTCGCGCTTCTCGATGTGAATCTGCCCGACATGGAAGGCTATGACATCGGCAAGGCGTTGCGCGCCAGCCCGCGCACCCGCCACATCCCGATCATCTTCCTGACGGCGCGCGGCGAACGGCGCGACCGTCTGATCGGCCTCGGCGAGGTGCAGGCCCAGTACTATATCGTCAAGCCCTTCGACATCGAAGAGGTCCACACGATCGTCAAGAACCAGCTCGACGAGGCCCGGCGCAAGAACCAGCTTCACCCCGTGACCAACCTGCCCACGGCCGACCTGATCAACGACCAGATGCGTACGCTGCTGAGCGCGCAGGGCTGGGCGATGGCCCTGGTGCATATCAACGGCTTCGAGACCTTCACCCAGAGCTACGGCGCGGTGGTGAGCGAGGACGTGCTGAAGTTCACGGCCCTGCTGCTCAACGAGGTGCTGAACGACCTTGGCAGCAGCGAGGACTTCGTGGGCCAGATGGTGGTCGGCCCCGACTTCGTGATCACCTCGTCGCCCGAGCGGATCAGGGCCATCGCCGACCGGCTGATCAGCCAGTTCGACGCCGAGATCGGCGCCCACTACAACTACAAGCACAAGAAGCAGGGCTACGTCGAGGTCCCCGACGACAGGGGCGGCACGCGCCAGGTGCCGCTGATGTCGCTCGCGATCGGCGTGCTGACCAGCCAGGACGGCCCCTTCTACGATATCCGTGAGTTGAGCGAGTCGGCGGAGGAGGCGCGCCAGCGGGCGGCGCAGCAGGCCCGTGAGCAGGGCCGCAAGAGTTGGGTCGCCTACGGGCGGGCGCGCTAAGGCGCTCGCCCACGTCCGACAGCCTGCATGGGGGAGCCGCGGCCGTCCCGGTACCGCGCTCCCCCTTTATGTCGAAGCCCCGCGCCATACTACAGCCGCACGCGGAATCCGGGGGCCAGGCCGTTTATTCATACGGTACCCGGCGCGGCGCCGGCCCCCCACTGTGACGCTCGCCGACGATCCCCCCATACTGCGATGCACCGCCGAGCGCAGGAGCAGCCCGAGCGCCCTATGGATACCACCATCGTCCCCACCTCGACCTCCGGCTGGGAGCTGCTGGCGCAGCTGGCCCAGTGCGCTCAGCAGGAGGGCGCCCCGGTCTCCGCCGACGTCTGCGCCAGGAAGCTTGGCGAGCTGGTGGCGCGCTATCTGCCCGCCCCCGCCGGCCGGCTCGAGGTGATCGAGGACGGGGGCGTGGTGGCCGAGGCGGCGTGGGGCGAGGGCCCGCTCGACGAGGCCCCGCTGCTGCTCAGCACCGACGAGGGCCTGGTCGGGCGGCTGACCCTGGGCGTGGGCGGCGCGGCGGCCCTGGAGCCGAACTTCGCGGCCGCGCTGCGGGCCCAGCTGGCCCTGCTGCTGCTGACCAGGCGCCGCGCCGAGGAGATGGCCCTCGGCGAGCAGATCTACACGCTGGTGGCCGCCAACCTCGAGCGGGTGGGCATCCTCGACACGCGCACCCTGCTCCAGGCGGTGCTGACGCGGGCCGCGCCGCTGCTGGGCGTGGAGTGCGGGGCGATCTACGCGCTAGAGGAGGAGGACGGCCAGGCGGCGCTGCTGGTAGCCGGCGAGGGGCCGTTCGTCTTCCCCGCTGCCCTGCCCCTCGACGGCGAGAGCGTGGTCGCCCGCGCCGCCGGCGGCGCGGCCCAGCTCGGCAGCCTGCGCTCGGGGGCCACGCGGCGGCGCGGGCCGCCCGCCCCGCAGGGCGAGCGGCCCGCCCTGGCCCTGCCGATGCGGACCCAGGACGACATGGCGGGCGTTGTGGCCCTGATCCTGCCGGCGGCCGAGCCTACCCCGCGCCAGGGCCGCCTCGCCGACATCTTCGCGGCCCCGGCCACCCTGCTGATGCGCACGACGCGCCTGTTC
>DAOLDO010001197.1:0-1951 GCA_035327325.1 Chloroflexaceae bacterium
CGGGCTTGGTGTAGCCCTTGGCCGGCGAGAGGGCCGTGCCCACCAGCACCGCCCGGCGCACCGGCGGCAGCCGCGTGACGTTGATCTCCCGCAGCACCACGTCCATGCCGGCCAGCTCGGCCGGCGGAATGTCGCCGCAGAGATGGTACAGCGCCAGCATCGAGTGGGTCTTGCCGCCGCCGAAGTTGGTCTGCAGCTCGACCACGGGGTCGCCGCCGTGGCTGGTGAGCCGGCGCAGGGCCCCCGCGAGCAGCAGGCGCAGGCCCTCGGTCAGATACGTGCGCTGGAAGAACTGGCGCGGGTCGCGGTACTCCAGGGAGCCCTCGCCGCGGTGGACCTGGCCCAGGTCGGCGGCGAACTCGGCCTGCTGGTAGCGCCCGCCCGCCACGTCGGGGTGCGGGGTGACGATCTCGCGCCAGGGCTTGAGCCCCACGGCGGGCGTGGCGTTGAGCGGCGCCGTGGTCACCTTCTTCTGCTCGCGCCGGACCTGCTCCTCGAAGCGGATTCTGAGCACCTCCTGCTTCTGGCGGTCGATCTCGGCCGCCTGCTCAGGGGCGCCGACCGAGAGCAGCAGGCGCTGGATGCTGTCGAAGGCGCGGTAGGTGTCGTCCAGGGTGAAGGCGTGCTGGTGGGCCCAGCGGTTGCGGATATCGCGGCACTCGTGGAGCAGGGTGCGGTCGTTGCCGCCGAGCTGCCTTCTGAAGACCTGGTCCCACTGGCCGATCATGATCCCGATCATCGCCGTGGTGTCCCAGTTCGTCGAACGGCCGCCCTGGCGCTCGCTGAGGTTGCCGCGCACGGTCTCCTCCCAGCCGTCGCCGTAGGCGCTCTGGAGCTCGCGGGCGAAGAATGGGCGCAGACCGGCGTTCAGCAGCTCCAGGGCCTTGCCGACGCGCTCGTGATTGGAGATGGCCATGACTTCCCTCGTGCTACAATGACGCCGCGACGACCACCCGTGGCGAGAGGACGGCGCGCTGATGACGACAGACTCTGCGGTGTTGCAAGAGGCCGAGGCGCTGCTGACGCGCATGAGCCCGGCCGAGAAGGCTACGCTGCTGCAATGGGTCGCCCGCGATCTGGGCGCGTTCCCGGGCATCGCCAGTGACCCGGCAGTTCTTGGCGGCGAGGCGGTGATTGTCCGCACGCGCATCCCCGTCTGGGCGCTCGCCAGAATGCGACAGATGGGTGCGACGGACGCCGATCTGCTGCGCGCCTACCCGACCCTGCGCGCCGAAGACCTGGTGAATGCCTGGGCCTACGAGCGGGCGCACCGCGTTGAGATCGAGGCCCAGATTGCCGAGAACGAGGCGGCGTAGGCCGTGGTTGCGCTCTACGCCAACGAAAACTTCCCGCTGCCCGTGGTCGAGGCGCTGCGCGCTCTGGGCTATGACGTGCTGACGAGCCAGGACGTCGGGAACGCCGGGCAGGCCATCCCCGATGAGGCGGTGCTCCGCTTCGCCGCCGACCAGGGGCGGGCGCTGCTGACGATCAACCGCAAGCATTTCCTCAAGCTCCATCGCGCGTCATCCTCCCACGCCGGCCTTCTCCTCTGCACCCTCGACCTGGACTTCGCCGGCCAGGCCGCCCGCATTCACACGGCCCTCGCCGGCCTCGACGACATCGCCGGCCAGCTGCTTCGCATCAACCGACCCGCGTGAGGCGACCACCGCAACCCGCCGGCACTCCTCGCGCAGGGCCTCCAGCTCCCGCAGCCTCGCCGGGTTGCCCGTGAGGTTGAGCAGCGGGCGGAGGTGGGCGATCAGGGCCGGCTCCCATGCCTCGGCCGTAGCCTTGGGCAGGGCCACCCAGCGCACGGACAGGCGGGCGTCGCTCCAGGCGACAAAGGCCCCCCTATCTGTCGGGCCGGACGCGGAGTTCTTGCCCCTCTTGCGGCCGGGCAGGCGGCCCGCCGCGGGCCCGCCGGCGGCGTGGCCGGGCGGGAGGGCCACCG
>DAOLDO010001198.1:0-1951 GCA_035327325.1 Chloroflexaceae bacterium
CCGCCAGGAGGGCGAGGCAGGCTAGTCCCCGCAGGAAGAGGGCCCCGTCGATCGCCCACTCTGCCGGGGGCCGGGCGATGGCGGCGCGGCTGGGGGCGCCCAGGTAGAGCGCCCCCGCCACGGCGACGGCGAGGGCCACGAGGGCGACCCACAGGCGTCCGGTGGGCTGAGGTTTCCAGCGTCGCATTGGTCCTGGAGACGCAGAGATGGCCCGCGAGCCATCTCTGCGCGCTGGGGTCAGGGGGTGCCGGTCGGTGTCGGCTCCTCCGGCGTCGCCGGGGTCTCGGCCGGCGGCGGCGGCGGCTCCGCCGTGGGTGGGCCGGGCGCGAAGGTGGGCACCGGAGTCGGGATGGGCGCAGCCGTGGGCTCGCCGGGGGGCGTCGCGGTCGGCTCGGGGAAGCGCGCGACGCCGATCTGGGCCCGCTGCTCCTCGACCCACGCGTCCAGGGCCTCGGTGCGGGCCTGGCGCAGCTGCTCCTCCTCGGAGGGCACGTCGCGCCCCGTCACCTCGATGATATGCCAGCCGAACGGGGTGCGGATCGGGCCGCTGATCGCGCCCTCCTCCAGGGCGAACGCCTGCTCGACCAGCTCGGGCGGGTAGGTGACGCCACTATCGGCGGTTCCGCTCGCGTCGAACGAGCCAAGGTCGCCGCCGTTCTCCCGCGAGCCGGGGTCGTCGGACGAGGCGGCGGCCACAGCGGCGAAGTCGGCCCCGCCGCGCAGCTCGGCGGCGATGGCCTCGGCCGCGGGCAGCGCCTCGGCGAAGGCCGCGTCAAGCTGCTCCTGGGTGGCGCCCTCGGGCGGGGTCACGGCCACCAGCACCTGGCGGGCCTGGACCCGCTCGGGCTCCGTGGCGAAGGCGAAGCCCTCCGCGGGCACCAGGCTGGCCTGTATCTTCTCGTTGAGCACCTGCTCGCGGTACTGGTCGGTCAGGGCCGCGCGGAAGTCCTCCCGGCTCAGGCTGGGGTCCTCGGCCGCGGCGGCCAGCTCGAGCTCGTAGCGGCGGAAGATCTCGGCGATGATCTGGTCAACCTGGGTGGCCGCCTCGGCGGGGGCGGGCGTGGGCTCCGGCGTGCTGGTGGGCGCGAGGGTGGCCGTGGCCTCGGGGGTGGCCGTGGGGGCGGCCGGGTCGGCCGTGGGCGAGCCTTCGGCCACGGGGTCGGCCGTGGGGGCGGCCGGGTCGGCCGTGGGCGAGATCTCGGCCGTGGCGGTCACGGGCGGGGCTGGCGGGGGCAGGAAGATGAAGCCGAGGTCGTTGGCCATGGCCTGGTTGATCTCGTCGTCGCCGGCGCTGAGGCCGAGGCCGGCCGCGCCCTGCTCCTTGATCTGGCGGGTCTCCCACTGGCCGACGACGGCCGGGTCAACAGGGGCGCCGCGGATCGCCTCGACCTGGCGGTCAATCACGGGGCTCTGGCCCTGGAACTGCTGGGTGAACTGGGGGTTGCCGCCGAAGAGCGCGAGGAGCTGGAAGTTCTGGACCACCTCGCGGGCGAAGGCGTTGCGGCGCTCGTCCCAGTAGGCGCCGCGGCTCAGCTCGGCGCTGCCGACGCGGGCGACGGGGCGGCTCGGGACCCAGAGCCGGTCATAGAGCAGGCCGCCGACGATGGCGAGCAGCGCGAGGCCGATAGCGACGCCGGTGATCGTGAGCACCAGGCGCTGCCGGCGCTCCTCGCGGAGCCTGCGGGCGGTCACCCGGCGGGGCGAGGCGGGATTTCCGGCGGGGACTGGTCGCTTGGCCGGCTGCTGCGGGGGTTTTGGTGTCTCTGACATATGGCGCAGGAAGTGTTCGGGGGCCTGCCCGTAGTGCAGCCCCCCGAAGTAGTGCGGCGGTCAGCTTCAGAAGGGGATATCCTCGTCGCCGATATCGGGGGGCGGGGGGGCGCTGCGCGGCTGGCGGGGCGCGTCCCCGGGGGGCGCCGCCTCGTCGCCCGCCTCCCGGCCCGGGCGGCCC
>DAOLDO010001199.1:0-1951 GCA_035327325.1 Chloroflexaceae bacterium
CGCGGCGAGGTTCTCGCGCTTGACAAAGTAGTAGGCCCAGAGGCCGCGGCGCTCGGCGTCGATCAGGCCGGCCTCGCGCAGCAACTTGAGGTGGTGCGAGACCGTGGGCTGCTTGACCGGCAGGGCGCCCTCGAGGTCGCACACGCAGACCTGGCCGTCGCGCTGGGCGAGCATGTCGAGGATCTGGAGGCGGACCGGGTGGCCCAGGATGCTCAGGTCGTCGCTGAGGGCCTGCGCCGCCGCGGTGTCAATCCGCGGGGCGAGGCCGGGCGCGCAGCGCCCGCCGGCGGTCGTCTCGGTTGTCGCTTCGGTCAGCTCGATCATCGCCGTGCTCCTTCCCCCATGAGTATAGCACTTGTATTGAAGGGCGTCAATCAATGGGCCGAACGCAGGGCGGGGCGTACCGTGCTGCACGTTCGTCGGTGCGGGCCACGTGCCCGCCCCACGGCCGCGCCAGGCCCGCGCTGCGCGGCGGGGCGACCACACGGGTCGCCCCTAGCGCGTTGGTGACCATTGACCGCCGCGTGCGGCTCGTTCTGCCTGAGGGTGTCGTCCCGCCGCGGTCACGCGGCGGGGCGCCCCTCGGGCAGGTCGCCGTAGGCGACGCGGGGGCGGGCCCGCCTGCGGAGCAGCCCGTAGCTGACGATGGCCGGCGCGTAGAAGCCGAGGTCGGCGGCCAGCTTGCCGAGGAAGACGCCGACGGCCGGGCTGGGGCAGAGGGTCATGCCGAGATAGATCAGGCCGGGGCGCACCAGCAGGGTGTCGAGGAGCTCCGCGGGGCCGAACTCGAGCAGAAGGTCGCGGAGCACGGCGGGCAGGTCCCTTGCCGGGCGTCCCCGCATAGCGCGGGCCAGCATCACGGCGTAGAACGAGACGCTGCCGCTCGCCGCGTTGGCGGCGGCCGCCAGCAGGAGGCTCTCGGTCAGGAGGTAGGCGGCCCAGGCGGCGAGCAGCGCGCAGACGGTGCTCAGCACCTCGGCGGCGAGGTAGCGCCGCACCCAGTCGGCCGGCAGCCAGCTCTGCTTCGTGCGCGTTGTCTCCATAGGATCGCTCCCGCGGCTAAGCTTCTTGTTGGGCACGAGCTTAGCCCGCCCGGCAGGGCGAGATCGTTACGGGCGGCGTTACCCCGGGCGCGTGGTACAATCAGGCTCCTCCACACGCGTACTCCAGCTGTCGCCCGCCCGGAGGGGCTATGCACGGTCTCGCGATCGCCCTGCTCGGCTCCCCCCAGATCGAGCTTGACGGCGTGCCCGCGCGCTTCGACACGCGCAAGGCCGTGGCGCTGCTGGCCTACCTTGCCTGCACGGGGCGGGGCCACACCCGCGAGGCCCTGGCGGCCCTGCTCTGGCCCGAGTACGCCGACGCCCGCAACGCCCTGCGCCGCACCCTCTCGACGATCCAGCACGCGCTGGGGCCGGGCTGGCTCGCGGTGGAGCGCGACGGGGTCGCCATGGCGAGCCGCCCCGACCTGTGGCTCGACGTGGCCGCGTTCGAGGCGGGGGTGGCGGGGGCGGCGGGGCGCGCGGAGCTGGTGGCCACCGCGGCCCTCTACCGCGACGACTTCATGGCGGGCTTCACCCTGCGCGACAGCCCCGCCTTCGACGAGTGGCAGTTCTTCGAGGCCGAGCGCCTGCGCCAACGGCTGGCCGGCGCACTGGAGCGCCTGGCCGACGCGCATGTCGCCGCGGGCGACCACGAGGCGGCCATCGAGGCGGCCCGCCGCCGGCTGGCCCTCGACCCGCTCCACGAGCCGGCCCACCGCGCGCTGATGGGCCGCTACGCGGAGGCCGGCCAGCGCGCCGCGGCCCTGCGCCAGTACCGCGCCTGCGCCCGGCTGCTGGAGCAGGAGCTGGGGATCGCCCCCGCCGACGAGACAGCGCAGCTCTACGAGGCCATCAGGGTGGCCCCCGCCGCGCCCGCTCCGCGCCCGGCCGCCGCGTCGCCCGCCGCC
>DAOLDO010001200.1:0-1947 GCA_035327325.1 Chloroflexaceae bacterium
GGGGGGCGTCAAGCAGGGCGCTGTAGCGCCAGGGGCGCTCGCCGCCGGTGTAGCGGCTCGTCAGGGGCGCGCCGCCGGGGGGGTCGCGCTGCTCGAGGTAAAGGGCCAGGCCGGGGCCGGAGCCCGCCAGCCACTCCTCGGCGGCGGTGACCTCGGGGCGGCCCTCGTAGGGCGGCTGGTGGTAAGGGTCGCGCCTGCGGTCGCGCAGCTCGGGCGCCTGCCTGATGTACCAGCGGGAGGTCAGGTGCCAGGCATCGCCGGCGGGTGGCCGCGCGAGCGTGTAGGCCGCCTCGATCAGGGCCTTGCGGGCGGCCCGATCGCCAACGCCGGGCGTCACGAAGCGCTCGCTCTGAGCCTCGAGGGCCGCGAGGTCGAAGGGCGCCATGCTGGCCACCAGGGCCTCGAGCTCGGCCCGGGTGAAGCCGTGGGCGTCCAGCAGCACGTTCGCGCTCGCGTCGAAGAGGCCCCAGCCCTCGAGCTCGGGCCTGACGTGGGGGCGGGCGAGGGTGGCCGTGTAGCGCTGGCCGCGGGCGGCGCGCAGAGTGACCCGCCATGGGCCGACGGCGAAGCGCTCGCCGTCGAGGGCGGTGGAGCTGTTGAAGGCCATGGTCAGGCGCCGCCCCTCGCCGAGGTAGACCAGGGCCTGGGGCGGGTCGCCATTCTGGCGGAAGCGCTCATCCCAGAGCAGCAGCGCCCGATCCACGCCGGGGGGCGTGCGCGTGGGCATCCAGAAAGGCAGGCGGCCCATGCTCAGCAGGCCCGCCGGGTCGCCGACGGCGCGGGCCGCGACCAGGGGGAGGGCTGGGTCGGCGCCGGGGGCGCGGGGCACCTCGCTGAAGTCGCCGATGCCCGTCCAGGCCCGCTCGGGCTCGAAGGCCTCGCGGGCCTGATCGAGGCCGGTGAGCCACTGCTCCTCGGCCAGGCGCCAGGTGATCCTGCCGGTCTGGGCGGTGCCGGCGGGGCCGGCGAGCTCGGTGGCACTGCGCAGGAGCCCGTCCTCGCTGTCGAGGGCGAGCAGCACGGTGACGCGCTCGGCGGTGGCGCCGGGGGCGTCGGGCGGGATGCCGAGGGGGCTGACGCCGGAGAAGCTGAGGATCTGCACGACGCGCCCGCCGTCGCGCTGGCGGCCGAGCAGGCGCAGGTCCTCGGCGCGCTGGGCCTGCGCCAGATAGGAGGGGGGGATGGACCAGGGGCCGCTGCGCAGGCGCTCGTCGCGGGCGCGCAGCTGGCCCGCGGCGTCGAGGGGCTGGTCCACGAGGGCGGGCCGCTCGATCCTGGCCATGGTGGGCAGAGTGCCGTAGAGGGAGGGCACATAGGCGGCGTCAATGGCGTAGGACAGGCGCCCCGCGCCGTCGCCGATCTGGAGCTCGTAGGGCGCCCCGCCGTCCCTGTGGGCGAGCTGGAGCCTGTGGCGCGCGGGATTGCGCGGGTCGAGGTAGATATCGGCGCGCAGCGGGGCGTAGACATCGTCGTTGAAAAACCAGAGGGTCTCGTAGCGGCCATGCCAGACGCCGCCGCGGTCGGGCGGAGCCGCGTGGCGGTCGAGGGCGCGGGCGATCAGGGCCTGGACGTCCACGGGGGCGCCAGGGTCGCGCTCGACCACGCTGACGGGCTGGCGCATGAAGCCGGGCAGGGCGATGGCCACGATCAGGGCCAGGACGCCGGCGGGCGCCAGGGCCATGCGGGTGAGCCGCCAGGCGGGGGCGCGGCGCCTCGCGCGGGGCGCCGCGAGGGCGAGCATGCGCGAGCGCAGGCTGGCGGGCAGCGCGCGCTCGCGCAGGGCGCCGCGCAGGGCCTCCTCGACGGGGGTGAGGATGGCGCCCCAGGCGTGGTCGAACGAGCGGCAGGGCGCGCAGGTGGCCAGGTGGCCGCGCACGGCGGCGCTGTGGCGCGGGCGGGCGGAGGCGTCGGCGAGGACGGCGCCCACGCCGGCGCACGCCTCGCCGC
>DAOLDO010001201.1:0-1943 GCA_035327325.1 Chloroflexaceae bacterium
CGTTCGTGTGGTGGGAGCGGCGGGCCGCCGATCCGCTGCTCGACATGGGGCTGTTCCGCGACCGGGGCGCGGCGGCGGCCTGCGCGGTCAACGCCCTGGTGGGCTTCGCCCTGGCCCTGGCGATCACCAACGTGCCGCTCTTCGTCAATACGCGGCTGCTGCTCTTCGACGCGGCCGACCCGGACGTGCTGCGGCGAGCGGCCTGGGACGCGGGCTGGATCCTCTCGGCCCTGACCCTGACCATGGCGGCGGCGGCGTGGCCGGGCGGCATGCTGGCGGGGCGCATCGGCGACCGGGGGGCGATGGCGGCGGGGCTGGCCCTGGCCCTGTTGGGCTACGGGCTGATGAGCCGCTGGGCGCCCGACACGCCCTACGGGCCGATGGTGGCCCACCTGGCCCTGGCCGGGGCGGGGCTGGGCCTCGTGATCGCGCCGGCGGCCGACGCGGTGATCGGCGCGGCGCCCCCCGACCGGCGCGGCGCCGTCTCGGCGATCGTGATCGCCCTGCGCCTGGTGGGCATGACCGTGGGCGTGGCGGCCCTGACCCTGTGGGGCGTGCAGCGGCAGGACGCCCTGCTGCGCGCGGGGGCGGCGGATCCCCTGGTCACGGCCGACCCGCCGGCCTTCCTCATGGGCATCGCCGCGCGGGTGATCGGCGAGACCTTCCTGTTCGGGGCCGCCGCCCTGGCCCTGGCCTTGCTGATCGTCGCGCTGACGAGGGGGCGGGGTCGGCGTGCGTGAGGCAAGGTTCATTGCCGCTTTACCGCCTGGCGTCGCCGCAGACCTCACCCCCCGGCCCCCTCTCCGCTGCGGAGAGGGGGAGCCGAGCGCAGCGAGGCGGGGGTGAGGTCCGCGGCGACCGTCAAGCGCAGCGAGCCCGTCTGAAGCCCTTGTCTATGCTCGAGGAAGGAGGCGGCGACGATGCCGGGCGATAGTCTCACCCTGCAGGGGGTGCCCTGGGAACTTGTGCTGCGCATGGCGGTGGCGGCACTGCTCGGCGGCCTGGTGGGGGTCGAGCGCGAGTACAGCGGCCACTCGGCCGGGCTGCGCACCAACATCCTGGTCGCGGTCGGCGCGTGCCTGTTCACGGTGATCTCGATCGAGGGCTTCCCGAGCACGAACGTGAGCGACCCGGCCCGCGTCGCCGCTCAGATTGTCAGCGGGATCGGCTTTCTCGGCGCGGGCGCGGTCTTCCGCGACGGCAACCGGGTGCGCGGCCTCACCACGGCGGCCACGATCTGGCTGGTGGCGGCCATGGGCATGGCGGTCGGCGCGGGGCTTTACGACCTGGCCGTGGCCGCCGTGGTCATGACTCTGACCGTCCTGGTGGTCCTGGCCCCGCTCAGCGCGGCCCTGGGGCGGCGGCGCGACGAGCGGGAGGCCCGTGAGCGGCAGCGTTGACACGAGCGCGGGGCTCGTGTTACCATCCACGTAATACGTTTGCCTAAAAGCAAAAGCGCGAGGCGCCGCCGATGCTGAGCCCGCTGCCCGCCTGGCCCCACATCTACCTCTACCCGCCCCTGGCGGCCCTGGCCCTGTGGGCCGGCCTGACGGTGCTGGTGGCGGGGCTCAACCGGCGCGGGCCGTGGCCCGGGCGGGTCGCCCTGGTGGCCAGCCTGCCGCTGCTGGCCCTGGCCCACCACGAGGTCTGGGCCACGGCGGGCGACGCGAGCGTGGGCGGGGCCTACAGGGCCTTCCTGGCGGGCACGGCGATCTGGGCCTGGCACGAGCTGGCCTTCTACAGCGGGGTGCTGACGGGGCCCTGGCGCGGGCCCTGCCCGCCCCACGCCCGCGGGGTGGCCCGGCTGAGCTACGCCTTGCGCACCCACCTCTACCACGAGCTGGCGGTGGCGGTCGAGCTGGCGCTGATGCTCTGGCTGCTGGGGGGGCAGGCGAACGCCGTGGCGCCGCTGGTCTTCATGCTGAGCTGGGCGCAGCAGCACA
>DAOLDO010001202.1:0-1943 GCA_035327325.1 Chloroflexaceae bacterium
CCCCTGGTCGAGCTGCCGGCCCTGATCCTGAGCGAGCCCCTGTTCTTCTTCATGCTGGTGATCAGCGCCTGGGCCCTGGTGCGCTGGCGCGACAGCCGCCGCTGGCCCTGGCTGGCCGCCGCCGGCGCCACCCTGGCCGTGGGCGCCCTGGCCCGCTCGCCGGCGCTCTACGCCTCGGCCTTCGTGCTGGCCATGCTGCTCTGGGACACGCGGGGCGGCGCCGCGGGCGCTGGCGCGAGCTGGAGCCTGCGCCCCCGCGCGCTCCTGGCCGACCTGCGGGCGGGCTGGGCGCGGCGCTTCCTGGTGGCCGCCCTCTGCTTCATGGTGCCGTTCGTCGGCGTGATCGCGCCCTGGACGATCCGCAACTACGTGACCTACCAGCGCCTGATCATCATTGACACCCTCGGCCCGGTGAACCTGTGGATGGCGATGAGCGACGCGGTCAACGAGGGCCGCGGCGAGGGCGAGGCCAAGGCCATCCTGGCGGGCATCCCCCAGGAGGAGCGCCAGGAGTTCGTGAGCGCCGACATCAGGCGCATCCTCGAGCAGGAGCCCTGGCGCCTCACGCGCAACTTCTGGCCCCACTTCATCCACGTCTGGAAGGCCCAGTTCGTCGAGGACTACTTCGTCAAGGTGAGCTTCTTCACCCGCCCGCTGCGCGAGGTCTGGCCGATCGGCGCCCTGGGCGACGCCCTGTGGCTGGTCTTCAGCGCGGCCAGCGTCTTCGCCCTGGCGGCCCGCCCCCGCGAGGGCGGCTTCCGCCTGCTGGCCCTTGGCTGGATCGCCTACTCGTGCCTGACGGTCATGCTCATCCACGTCGAGCCGCGCTACCTGCTGCCGGTCTGGATGTTCATGGCCCTCTACGGCTCGGCCGCCCTCGGCGCCCTGTGGACCTGGCTGGCCCTGCGCCGCCGCGACCGTCCGGCCGCCCGCGCCGCGGCGGGGTCCTACCTGCGCTCGCCCTGGGGCGTGGCGGGCGCGGCCCTCTGCGCCGCCCTGCTGCTGCTGATCTTCACCTACCGCGACTACCCGCGCATCATCGCCCAGGGCGCGCAGCGCGAGGTGCACCGGGCCGCCGGCGCGCGGGCCTTCGCCGCGGGCGACCACCAGGCCGCCATCGCCGCCTACGAGCGCATGCTCGCGGCCGACCCCGACTTCGTGGACGGCCGCACCGAGCTGGCCCGCGTCTACCTCGACCTGGGCCGGCTGGACGAGGCGTGGGCGGCCCTTGGCACGCGCCACACCCACCGCGGCGACGTGGTGCGCGGCGCCCTCGAGCGCGCCGCGGGCAACGGCGAGCGGGCCGCCTTCTTCTTCGAGGACGCCGAGGTGCGCGCCGGCGAGGACGTGCAGAAGCTGGCCCTGGAGTGGCTGCGCCCCGACCCGACCACCGCCCTGCGCCTGGGCAACGGGCTCGACTTCGGCTACCTCGACGGCTTCTCGTTCGGCGAGGACCTGCCGGCCGAGGGCGCGGCCCCGCCGCGCAGCTACCGCTGGCTCCAGGGCTGGGGCGTCGTCCGGCTGCCCCTGCCAGAGCCTCTGGCGCCCGGCGCGGTGCTGCGCCTGCGGGTGGCGGGCGGCGTGCCCGGCGACACGCCCCTGACGGTCAGCGTCGGCGGCGCCGAGACGACCCTGCCGGTGCGCGGCGGCGAGTGGCGAGTCTACCGGGTGGCCGTGCCCGACACCCTGGCCGGCCAGAGCAGCCTGGAGTTCGAGCTACGGGCGCCCACATTCATCCCGGTGCAGCTGAACCCGGGCAGCGCCGACGCGCGCCTGCTCAGCGTGATGGTGAGCGACGTTGCCGTCGAGTAGCAAGGGGGTGAGCGGGGCGAACCCCCGCGCCCCTGTTGGTCGCAGGGAGTGCCCCTGCCACCCCTTCTGTTGTGGGGGGCCGCCGCCGGCCCCCCACGCCCCCCGCGCAAGGGCTTCGCCCTTTGAACCCT
>DAOLDO010001203.1:0-1941 GCA_035327325.1 Chloroflexaceae bacterium
GCGGCGGGGGATGGCGAGGGCCTGCTCGACGGCGGCCCATCCGGCGGGCTCGCCGCTGACGGGCACCAGGATCTCGTCGAAGAGCCAGGCCTCGTTGGGGGCGGGGCGGCCGCGGCGCCAGACGCCGGCGGGGGGGGCGGGGGCGAGCTCGTCGGGGACGATCATCTCGAGCATCTGCTCGCCGGCGGCGCCGATGGCGCCCTGGCGCTCGGCCAGGTCGGCCGCGGCCTGGTCGGGCGTGATCTCCCAGCCGAGCTGGGCCTCGAGCTCGGCGCGGTGCTCGGCCAGCCAGAGGTAGAGGTCGGTCTCGGTGCGGCCGGGGAACTCGCGCAGCAGGCCGCGCTCGCGGATAATCCGCGCCACCGGCAGGTAGACGTGGTCGAGCCAGTCGGACGCGGCCTCCTCGAGGGTGACGGGGGCGCCGCGGGCCAGCTCCATGTAGAAGCCGTGCACGTCTATGTGCTCGCGCAGGCGGTGGTAGCCGCCCGGCTCGGTGAGGGCCATGGTGACGCCGGGGCGGCTCTCGTCCAGGCGCGTGGCCTCGAGGAAGGAGGTCTGCTCGCCGCTGAGCACCAGGTCGCGGGGTTTCACGCTGGGGCTGAGCGGCACGCGGGTGCGGAAGGGGATGACGTAGGCCTGGATGGTCTTGGCGCCGTTCTGGCGGGCCACCGAGACGCGGTGGTTGCCGTCTACAACGAAGTAGACCTCGCCGATCTGGTAGACGTCGATCGGTGGCAGGCCGGCGAGGCCGTTGGCGGCCACCATCACCCGGGCCCAGCGCTCGGCGTTGGCGTCGGTGCGGGGGAGGAAGGAGCGCGTGAAGTCCTGGTAGCGGCCGACGCTGCCGATGATCGCGTCGAGGGGGATCTCGCGCAGCTGGCGCTCGGAGGCGACGGTGGCCCGCAGGCGGCGGCGCACCTCGTCGAAGCTGAGCAGGTCGGCCGTCTTGCCGGTGAGCCCGGCGAGCAGCCGCTCGGTGTCGGCCTGGCGCCTGAGGCGCTTGAAGTCGGCCACGGCCTGGGCGATCTGGGCCCCGCTGGTGTCGGTCATCGGCGCACCTGTGGCGGGCCGCGGCCCGCTGGCTGGCTACTGGACGCTGAACTGGCCCGTGGCGACTACGTCCTCGCCGACGAGGAGCTCGACGGTGTAGACGCCGGGCGGGAAGGGCGCACGGTCGGCCTCGCAGGTCGAGGTGGTGAAGCAGTAGCTCGGCGCGACCCGGTAGTCGTTGTTGGGGATCGGGCGGCCGACGCCGTCGAGCCGCTCGCCGCCGGGTGCGCTGAAGGCGATCCGGTAGCTGCCGCCGGCGAAGCGCTGCATCCGGGCGGCGACGTAGATCAGGTCGGTGCCGGCGGCGAAGCGCGTGGCGGGGGCGACCGGCTCGCCGGTGGTCAGGTCCACGGCGGTGGCGAAGGCCAGGGTGGCGACCGGCTGGCCGGGGCTCACGGCGGGCAGGTAGACGACGTTCTCGCCGGCCTGGGCGGCCTGGCCCGCCCCGGCCGAGCGCGGGGCCGCGGCGCCCAGGCCGGCCAGGGCCAGGGCGGCGAGCAGCGGGATGGCAAGCCGGGCGAGGCTCACTCTGTTCATGGCCCTCCCTGCACTCAGGACGCGCCCGCGATTATACCATCTCGGCACGGGCCCGGACAGAGGCGGCCTACCCTGGCACAGACCAGACAGGATGCCTGGCGTAGCGGAATCGGCGCAGGGCGTCACCATGCGCTGCCGCGGCCATCATCCCTCATCCCTCATCCCTGCACTAGCGATGGTTGTACAGCTCGATCTGCCAGCGCCACTCGCTGTGGTCCTCGGCGTGCCACCACGCCTTCAGGATGCCGACCTCGCCGCCGGGCAGGATCACGGGGGTGCCGAGGTCGGCCTCGTCGGGCCAGATGTCCTCGCGACTGACCGTGGGCTCGGCCACGCGCAGGCGGCCGATCGGGG
>DAOLDO010001204.1:0-1935 GCA_035327325.1 Chloroflexaceae bacterium
GATGTTCCACACTATAGCAGAAAAGCGTTACCATCGCCTCACGAGCGCACCGTCTCCCAGACGAGGTGGGCAGCCTGCGGGATGATAAGCTTTTCGAGGGCGAGGCTGACTGCTGCGGTCGAGCCTGGCAGGCAGAAGAGCAGCGTTCCGCCGAAGACCCCGGCCGTGGCCCGCGAGAGCATGGCCGCGGGGCCGATGTCGTGGTACGAGAGCATACGAAACAGCTCGCCGAAGCCCGGCAGCCGTTTCTCGAGGAGCGCGTCGAGGGCCTCGATGGTGCTGTCGCGGCGGGCGATGCCGGTACCGCCGTTGGTGATCACCAGCTTGCACCCCGCGGCGGCGTAGTCCTTGACGAGGGCGACGATCTGCGCCGGCTCGTCGCGAACTACGGTATATCTTACCACATCATGGCCGGCATGGGTGAGCGCAGCGCGGATCGCGGCGCCACTAGTGTCAGTCTCGGGGGTGCGGGTGTCGCTGATTGTGAGGATGCCGCAGGGGATGGGGCCCGGGCCTTCGTCCCGGGCCCGCCGCTCGTGCTCCTGGTGTGCCATGGGGGCCTCGCGTGGGTGAAGGCTGAAGGCTGAGGGATGAGGGATGAAGGCCGCGACAGCACTTCAGAGCTGCCCGCCGCCACCCCCATCACCCGGCCCACGCCCGCACACCATAGGCGCTGCTGCGAGGCCTCGATTCTACCACACCTGGCGCCGCGCTACCGGGCGCCCACGGCCGCGGCCAGCTCGCGCTCGACGATGCCGACGATCAGGTCGTCGAGGCGCTCGACGGTGTAGGGCTGCTCGCCCGCCTCGAGGGCGGTGCTCTCGCCGGGGGCGCCGCCGCTCGCGCCGGGCTGGTAGGTGAGGAAGACGAAGCCGGCCATGGTCTGCTGGGCCAGCTGGCGCATGACGTACTCGGCCTGGGGGTCACTGTTGCTGGCGGCGATCGGGTAGATCTTCACGCCGCGGGCCGCGGCCTCGCGGGCGCCGTCCAGGTAGGTGAACTGGGACGGTCCGGGCACGTGGGGCCCGGCGTCGGCCACCAGGAAGGCCAGGCGCACCGCCGGCTCGTCGCTCCAGCCCGCGCGCACCACCGCGTCGTAGAGGGCCTCGTCCAGGGCCTCGGGCGTGTCGCCGCCGCCGAAGGCCGTCTGGGCCCGCAGCATGTCGCGGAAGGTCGCCAGGTCGTCGGTGAAGTCGGACGGGCGCGTGACATACTCGTCGCCCTCGTCGCGGTAGGCCACCAGGGCGTAGCGGATCCGCGGGCGGGGCGTGAAGGCATCAATGCGGGCGGCGATACCGTCAATCGTCGCCTGGATGCGGCCCAGCTCGTCGCCCATGCTGCCGGTGGTGTCGAGCAGGAAGAGCAGGTCGAGGCGCAGGGCCCTGTCCTGGCCGGCGCCGCGCAGGCCCAGCTCGACCCGCTCGCTCGCGCCGCGGGCGAAGGTGGTCTCGGCGCGGGCCTGGCCGTGCTCGGCCACGACGCGGAACTCGGCGGCGTTGGCGGCGTCGAGCAGGCGCGGCATGAAGATCGTCTTGCCGCCGGCGTAGGTGCGCCCGCGGAAGATCGCCCGCTCGCCGTCGTAGACCGTGACCCTTGCGTCGAGCACGGGGCGCTGGCCCTCGTCAATGACGCTGATCAGGTAGCGCTCGCTCACGTCGGCGGGGCGCACGTCGCGGAACTGATAGCCGGCGAGGTAGGCCAGGTAGTCGGCGAAGGCGGCGTTGTCGTCAATCTCGCCGGCCCTGAGCGCGGCCTCGGGGGCGGTGCGCCGGGGCGCGCCGGCGACCGACCCGGCGGCCGCGGCCGTGGGCAGCGGAGCCATCGCGGCCTCGGGCGCGCTCGCCGGCGCGCCGCCCGCCCCGCCGTCGCCGCCCAGGGCCGGGGGCGGTGCGGCCTCGGCGGCGGCCGCCTCGGCGGGGGGCTCGAGGGGGGCCG
>DAOLDO010001205.1:0-1933 GCA_035327325.1 Chloroflexaceae bacterium
GCCACGTCGGGCCGCCACGTCGGCCCGCCCTGCGGGCGGCCCGCCGGGCCGCCCGCAGGGCGGCCCGGCGGGCGGCCACATTAGGCCGCCCCTACGGGCTCACGGCGGCGATCGACTCGCCGACGATCTGCACCAGGCGGTCAATGGTCTCGGCGGGGGGGACCAGGGGTGGCGCGATGCAGATCGTGTCGCCGACCACCCTGGTGTAGAGGCCGCGCTTCGTCATCTCCTTCTGCACGCGCACGCCCACGTTGTCGGCGGCCGGGAACGGCTCCTTCGTGGCCTTGTCGGCCACCAGCTCGACGGCGGCCATCATGCCCTTGCCGCGGACGTTGCCCACCGTGGGCATCTCCTCCAGCTCCTGCAGGCCCTTGAGCAGGTGCTCGCCCAGCTCGGCCGCCCGGCCCACCAGACCCTCGCCCTCGATGATCGCCAGGTTGGCCAGGGCCACGGCGCAAGCCGTGGGGTGCCCCGAGTAGGTGAAGGCGTGCATCCAGCGCCGCTCGCCCGGCGCCGTCTCGATCGCCTCGCGGATCGCGTCGCTCACCCCGATGCCGCCCAGGGGCACGTAGCCCGAGGTGATCGCCTTGGCGAACGAGACGATGTCGGGCTCGACCCCGTAGTGCTCGAGCCCGAACCAGCGCCCCGTGCGCCCGAAGCCGGTGATCACCTCGTCCGCGATCAGCAGCACCCCGTACTGGTCGCAGATCGCGCGCACCCGCGCGAAGTAGTCGTCCTGCGGCGGGATGACCCCGCCCGCGCCCTGCACCGGCTCGGCGATGAAGCCCGCCACCGTCTCCGGCCCCTCGCGCAGGATGGCCTCCTCCAGCAGGTTGGCCGCAGCCACCCCGTCGCTCACCCCCGGCGTCTTGTTCACGAAGCGGTAGGGGTAGGGCGACTCGATGTGCACGAAGCCGGGGACCCGCGGCTCGAACATGGGCCAGTAGGCCGGCAGGCCCGTGGCGCTCATCGCGGCCATGGTCATGCCGTGGTAGCCCTTCATGCGCGAGATGAACTTGACCTTCTCGGGCTTGCCGTGGGCCTTCCAGTAGAAGCGGGCGGTCTTGAAGGCGCTCTCGTTGCTCTCGGCGCCGCCGCTGGTGAAGAAGAAGGTGTTGATCGAGGGGTAGCACAGCTCGGCCAGCCGCTGGCCCAGCCTGACCGCCGGCTCGTTGGTGCTGCCCGCGTAGGCCGAGTAGAAGGCCAGCCGGCGCATCTGCTCGGCGGCGGCCTGGGCCAGCTCCTCGCGGCCGTGGCCCACCGCCACGTTCCACAGGCCGCTCAGCCCGTCAATGTACTCCCGGCCGGCGCTGTCCGTGATCATCGCCCCCCGGCCCTCGACCCAGACCTTCGGCTCCTGGTGGGCGCTCGGGTGGTAGAGGGGGTGCAGCACGTGGGCGTGGTCGGCCCGGACGAGGTCCGTCTCAATCGCCACAAAGCCTCCTTCTCGTCGTCAAGGCTGAAGGCTGAAGCGGCGCCTCGGCGGCCACAACAGCCGGAGCGCATCTACACTTGCTCGCGCGGTTGAGGTGGCCACGATTCTACCCGAACTTGAACCGGCGCGCAAGGAGCCCCCCGCGCCGACTGGCGCGGGGGGCTGTAACAGGGTGTGTCGCCCCGTCTGCTCGTTCGCTCTATGGGAAGCCAGTAGCCCGTTCTCCTGCCCGGCCCGGGAGTTCGTCGCTAGCCGGCGTTCGTGTCAGCGGAGCCGAAGGCGGAACGTCTGCTCACGGTACGTGTGCAGCTGGCCCTCCTGCACCTCGATTACAACCTCGTCCTCGCCCCAGCGGATACCGTCGTCGTAGATGTGCACAACCACGCTCACCGTGTCGCCTTCCACCTCGGCCCGGGCGATGTTGTGGTAGCGCCCCGGGTGGGCCAGGAGCTTGACCATGTCGAGGAGCTCCTCCGAGCCCTGGTAGGTTTTGCCGCG